>JAKDKP010000057.1 GCA_030453285.1 Propionibacteriales bacterium | reverse complement strand
CTGAGACCGGTCTCTGGTGCCGTCACCGAGGACAGCGGCCGTACGCTCGCGTTCGTCGTCGGCGTGCTGGAGGCGTTCCTGCGCCGAACAACACGGGTGGAGTGGCGTGGCCTTGAACACATCCCTCGTACGGGTGGGGTGATCATCGCCGCCAATCACGTGTCGCACTACGACCCTCTGGTGATGGGGCACTTCGTGGTGGCCGCTGGCCGCTGGCCCCGCTATCTCGGCAAGGAGTCGCTGTTCCGGATCCCGCTGCTGGGCCGGTTGATCACCGCCTGCGAGCAGATCCCCGTGCACCGGGGGAGCGCCCGAGCGATCGATGCCTTGCGCGAGGCAGCGGCGGCGGTCACCGCAGGCAAGGCGATCATCATCTATCCGGAGGGGACGATCAGCAAGGAGCGGCAGATGTGGCCGATGATCGCCCGCTCCGGAATGATCAGGTTGGCGATGGAGACAGGGGTGCCGATCGTGCCGGTCGCCCAATGGGGAGCCCAGCAGGTCATGCCAACCGGCCGCTCCTTCCCCCGGTTCCTGCCGCCGAAGCTGATGCAGTTCACCGCCGGACTGCCGATCGATCTGTCCGATCTCGTGGATGACTCGGTCACCGCCGAAGCGTTGGCGATCGGCGGGGAACGGGTGATGGCGGCGATCACCGCGATGCTTGCGGAGATCCGGCAGTTGGAGCCGCCGAAGGGGCGATGGGACGACAAGCGCAAGGCGTACGTCGACCCGGTGGAACGGTTCCGATGAGGGTCGCGGTGATGGGGGCCGGCTCCTGGGGAACCGCCTTCGGACAGGTGTTGTGCGATGCCGGACAGGACGTCGTGCTGTGGTGTCGACGCCCTGATCTGGCTGCCATGATCAACGACACCGGCCGCAACAACGACTACCTGCCCGGAATCGAACTCCCGCCTCAACTCACGGCAGTCAGTGACCCCGCGGTTGCGCTCGAGGGCGCCGGGGCGGTTGCCCTGGCCGTGCCGTCCCAGACTCTACGGGCGAACCTTGCCGGTTGGCGGGTTGATCCTGAGTCGATCATGATCAGCCTGGCCAAGGGGATCGAGGTCGGCACCGGACTGCGCGTGAGTCAGGTGATCAGCGAGGCGAGTGGTCACGACGCTGAACGGCTGTGTGTGGTCTCCGGCCCCAACCTGGCCCGCGAGATCGCCGAGCGCCAGCCGTGCTCGACGGTGGTGGCGAGCAGTTCGGCCCGTACGGCGGAACAGGTGCAGGAGTTGTGCCACACTCGGACCTTCCGCGCCTACACCAACACCGACGTGATCGGTTGCGAACTCGGCGGTGCCACCAAGAACGTGATCGCGATCGCCGTCGGGGCCGGCGTCGGGCTCGGCATGGGACACAACGCGTTGGCCTCGGTGATCACCCGCGGGCTGGCGGAGATCACCAGGTTGGGGTTGGCCTTGGGTGCCAAGGAGCACACCTTCGCCGGACTGGCCGGACTCGGTGACCTGGTCGCTACCTGCTCCTCGCCCCTGTCGCGCAACCGGACGTTCGGCGAAGCGTTGGGGCGGGGCCGTACGGTCGCCGACGTCGTGGCATCGACTCGTCAGGTGGCCGAGGGTGTGAAGAGTTGCCGGTCCATCGTCGATCTGGCCAGGCGTCATCGGGTGGAAATGCCGATCGCCGAAGCCGTTGCCCGTGTCGTCGGTGGTGAGGCCACCCCGGAGGAGATGATCAACGCCCTGCTCGCGCGTTCGGCCAAACCGGAACGGACTCGCTGAACAAGGGGCGCGGAGCGGTGTGGCGTCGTGGTCGCTCCCTCGTGGCTCAGGGCGAGTCGAGAACACTCGCCAGGTCGGTCCACAGGTCCTCGACATCCTCGAGGCCGACCGACATCCGGATCAGCCCTTCGGGAACCGCCGGCAGCTCGGCGTCCCAGCGGCGACGCCGTTCACAGGTCGACTCCACCCCACCCAGACTTGTCGCGTGCACCCACAACTGGGCGCCGGCCACGACTCGGTCCGCGGTCGCGGCATCGGCCAGTTCGATCGACAGCAATGACCCCCAGCCGGGAAAACGTACCCTCCGTACGGCCGGGTGTGTGGACAACCGCTCGGCCAGGATCGAGGCCGAGGTCTGGGCTGCGGTGACCCGCAGCGGCAGGGTGCGTAGACCACGGAGCACCAGGTACGCCTCGAGGGCACCGGGGACGCCACCGTGCAGCGTGCGTTTGGCGAGCAGTTGCGCCACCAACGCCGGGTCGGCGGCGACGACGGCTCCCAGCACGGCGTCGGAGTGGCCGGAGAAGAACTTCGTGGCGGAATGCAGGACGAGGTCGGCACCGGTCTCCAGCGGGCGCTGCAGAATCGGTGTAGCGAAGGTGTTGTCGATGATCAACAACGGCCTGGTGCCGAGCCGAGCCGACAGTCCAGCGGCGACCGCCGGCAGATCGGCGACGTCCATCAGCGGATTCGTCGGCGACTCCAACCACACCGCGTCGGCGCCCTCGGCGGCGGCAAGGATCGCGTCGGTGTCGTTCACCGGGACGGTCCGTACGGTGAGACCGGTGGCGGCACGTTCGGCGACCAATGCGGCGACGCCGAGATAGCACGTGTCGGCCAGCACCAGGGTGGCTCCGGGATCGAGCAGGTCGAGGATGGCCGCCACGCCCGCCATCCCGGAGGAAAAGGTGGTCGCGGTACCACCCTCCAGCTTCCCGATCGCGTCCTCGAGAGCCGACCAGCCAGGGTTGCCGTACCGGCCGTACCCGATCTCGCCGCCGCCGATGTAGGTCGAGGCCGGCACGATCGGATGGTTCAACGGAGCGTCGGGTTCACGAGCTGGCCGTCCGGCAGTCACCGCGATCGTCCGGAGGCGTGCTGTCTGGTCATCCATGAAGTCCATCGTCCCATCAGCATTGGAGGTCGCACCCGACAGACGGATCCCACCAGTTCGGGCTGGTCTTCCCGCGTCCGTCGCGCCTGACCCGCGGGCTGCAGCGACCTCGGTAGGGTCGAACGCGACTCCACCAGGAAGGGCACCATGACCGAACGCAAGCGAGTGGCGATCGTCTTCGGCGGCGCCAGCAGTGAACACGCCATCTCCTGCCTGACCGCGGCGAGCGTGGCGAAGGCGATCGACACCGAGAAGTACGAGGTGGTGGGGATCGGTATCACGCCCACCGGACGCTGGGTCCGCTTCGGCAGTGGGGCCATGGCGGCACTGACCATGCAGGGCGACACCCTGCCCGCGGTCGGCGAGGACGCGCCCGAAGCCGTACTGCTGAAATCCGGGACCGGCGGACAGGTGGCGACCCGGGCCGACGGTGCACTGGCGGAGCTCGGCGAGATCGACGTCGCCTTCGCCCTGCTGCACGGGCCCTTCGGTGAGGACGGCACCATCCAGGGCCTGTTCGAGATGAACGGCATCCCCTACGTCGGGTCCGGTGTGCTGGCCAGCGCGGTCGGGATGGACAAGAACTACATGAAGCTGGTGCTCTCGGCCTCCGGCATTCCGATCGGTCCGTTCGTCACCATCACCCCACGGGAGTGGGAGAGCGACCGTGGCGCCTGCCTGGAGTCGATCAACGCGCTGACGTTCCCGGTGTACGTGAAGCCGGCCAGAGGCGGTTCCAGTGTCGGGATCACCAAGGTTGCCGACCCCGTCGACCTGCCGAAGGCGATCGAATTTGCCCGCCGGTACGACCCCAAGGTGATCATCGAGCAGGGACTCGTCGACGCCCGCGAGCTCGAATGCGGAGTCCTCGAAACCCCAGCAGGTCCGCGCGCGAGTGTGGTGGCCGAGATCCGCGTGCACAGCAGTACCGGCATGTACGACTTCGCGACCAAGTATCTGCCGGGTGACCAGGTCGACATCGACGTACCGGCCCAGCTTCCGCCCGAGGACACCGCCCGGGTGCAGGAACTGTCGCTGAAGGTGTTCGGGGCCCTCGGCTGTGAGGGTCTGGCCCGCGTCGACTTCTTCCTGACCGCGGAGGGACGACTGATCTGCAACGAGATCAACACCATGCCCGGCTTCACCGCCACCTCGATGTATCCGCAGTTGTGGGCCGCCAGCGGCGTGCCCTATCCAGAGGTGATCGACACCCTCATCCAGCAGGCGCTCGATCGCCGGCCCGGCCTGCGCTGACTCTGTGCTCGCATAGCGAGAGTAGGCAGGCTATCCATAGAGGGATCGGCTGTGACCGTTTGGTGCCGCAGCGGATCAGTGAACTGCTAGGCTGGGCACATCGGCTGCAGGGTTGAACGAGCGTAGTACTGCTTCGCTTCGCCATTTGAGGAGAATTGTGACTAGGCTGAGTGACACGAACCGAATCGTGTACGCAATGGTCACGCCTGACGTACAAAGTATCTCTAATGATGTGGAAGAATCTTTCAGAGACCAAGGGTGGTCATTCAAGAAGCAAGATGATGGCCGATACAGATTGCGCATTCCCTTGTATTGTGCGAAAATCGGATAGTCGCTCGAGTTTCCCGTACGTCAGGAAGCTGGATCGGACTACGCCCAAAACGAATTCGGGAGTCGCCGGAGTTGTTGATTCAACCTGCGCACTGGGAGGTTGCCGTTGAGAGAGCGTCAGTATCTGGTTCTACCTTCAAGAATGGAAATGGGCCTCCTCGTGCAACACAATTCCCTGAAGGTGGAAGAGAGACCTCCCGTCGCGAGGATCTAATTGAGAAGAACAAGAGGGAAGTTTCTCGCGCAAGACAGGCCCTTGAGAGGTCGGCCCTTCCTGGTAAGATGCTGAACACCTCTGAAGCTGGTGTTGTTCTTCGCTCGGAACCTGCCACAGTACTGACACCATGGGTTCATCCATGGCGAGACATAGGATCGATGGTCGCACTCGTTGTACTAGTTTGTCTTGCCATTACTTCGAGTACCGTCGTATTCTTGCACGGCATCCTTCCTCAGCTAATTGTTGGGTCTGGGCTATTCGCATCTGTATCAGGACTCGTCTTAGGCTGGTGGCTGACCGGGAATAGACTCAGTCGATGGATCCGGGTTGTTTCAGCGATTGCAGCAGCGGCGGCCTTCTTCGCGTTTGGCTTCCTTCTGGCGACCGCATTGGACGGGGCAACGACGATCTTTAACCATACCTTCCTGCTGGGTATACTTGGTATTTTGGTCCTCATTGCGGCCTATGTTGGGTGGGTTCATCTGACGATACTTCATCCGCAAGTTCGATTATTCTGGTCTCTCCCATTTCTTACGGCCGCTTTGGCCAGTGCATCCATTGCAGCTCAGTTCCTGTTTGCGATCTTTAGTTCCGAAATAGGTGTACCTTCGGAATTAGTGGCAATTCCAAATTGGTTGAGGGTTCTCGTTTCGTTGCTTGTTGCGATCATTGCTTTCCTGTCCATATATTGCATCGTGGGCATGTATGGATGGGCAGCATACTTCGGTCTTACAAGTGGATCCTTGCTTCTTCGGGCGTTTTCGTACCTGGCTGGATTGTGTGGCATTTGTTTGTGGATACTCTCTTCTTTTGTTATTACTATAGCGATTACCGAGTCAAATTTCAATGACTGGCGTGCTGAATTAAGTCAAAATCGAACACCTGTGGTAGCGTCGGAATTCCTTTATCGTGCATGTGTTGTCTTGGGTGAGGGGCAAGAATCACTATCTGTTCCTGACTCCCCCGTAGTTGTTATTCAGGGGCGCAACGATCTAGTTTGGGTTATGGATGCACCAAGCTCCAGTTCTTGGGGGTCTCCGCCTCAACCTATTGGTTCCAAGAACCTTAAGATTCGACGTCTTGGGGATGGAGTTCTCACCTGTTGATGTGCAGGCAAGGCGCAGGGAAATTCGTACCGCTAGTCACTGACAGGGCGTGACCACCGGATCGTTGGCGACCGCCGCGGAGAGATCAGTCAGGGCGGTCGCCTCGGGGGCGTAGCGGTTGGGCACCCCGACCTCGATGTTGATCTTGCGGCCAAGAGTCGTGAACAGCAGTCCGCCCTCGCCGGGCTCGGCGTACCAACCGACACCATTCACCTCCAGGCACTCGCTGCCCGGACCCATCCCGGGCGGCTTGGCCACCCCACAGCGCAGGGTGATCGCGGGGCTGCCCCAGGCGGCGCTCAGATCGGCTGGTTCCGACGAACGGCGTTCGGCGTCGAGGACGCGTTCGGGAAGGGCGGTCATCACCTGGGCGCAGATGTCCACGCCAGCGGCGTCGGGAGTCGGCGGTGTCTGCTGCACCGGGCCGACCGAGCAGGAGACCAGACCGACCGAGACGCCAAGGCTCACCACAACAACGGCGAGGCGATGAAGTCCACAAACACCAAGTCCAAACGCACGGGGTCCGACAGCACGAGGGCGATCGGGACGTTGTCGAACAGTCGGCACGTCAGATGTGGACCACGGGGCAGGTCACGGTCCGGGTGATGCCCGGCACGACCTGCACCTTGGCGACGACCAACTGACCGAGCTCATCGACGTTGGTGGCCTCGGCCCGGACGATGACGTCGTACGGGCCGGTCACGTCCTCGGCCAGCGTGACACCGGGGATGTCGCGGATCTGCTCCGCCACGTCGGCGGCCTTGCCGACATTGGTCTGGACGAGGATGTACGCCTGGACGAGCATGGCAGAACCTTTCGACGCTTCGCACGGTACGGTCGCAACCGAGACCGCTGTCGCAACTGCGACGCTGATCACGCTACAGGCGCACCCGCACCGGGTGCCAGACTCGGAGGCCGAACGATGACCAACCGCGACCTGTCCCGCTCCGACGAACCCACCCTGGCCGATCTGGGCGAGTTTGGTGTGATCGATCGAGTGGTCGGTGCAGCCGAGACGAGCGAACCGGTGGTGATCGGCCCCGGCGACGACGCCGCCGTGCTGTCGGTACCGACCGGAGCGATCGCCTGCAGCACCGACGCGCTCGTCGAGGGCGTCCACTTCCGTCGCGACTGGTCCACCGGAACCGAGATCGGCCGCAAGGCCGTCGCGGTCAACGTGGCCGATGTCGAAGCCATGGGGGCCACCCCGATCGGCATCACCCTCGCGCTGTCCGCCCCGGCCGATCTGCCGCTGGCCTGGCTGGACGAGTTCGCCGGCGGAGTCCGGGCCGAGTGCGCCACCGCCGGTGTGCAACTGGTCGGCGGCGACACCACCGCCGGACCGGTGATCAGCATCGCCGTCACTGCTCTTGGTGATCTGGCCGGGCGGCAACCGGTGACCCGCGGCGGGGCCCGCCCCGGGCAGGTGGTCGCGATGATCGGACGGCTCGGCTGGGCAGCGGCGGGGTTGCGTACGCTCAGCCGCGGTTTTCGCTCCCCGCGAGCGGTGGTGGACCTGCAGCGCTGCCCCCAGGTGCCGTACGGCTCGGGTCGCGTCGCTGCCGATGCGGGAGCGAGTTCCATGATCGACATCTCCGACGGGCTGCTCGCCGACCTCGGCCATGTGGCCATGGCGTCCGGTGTCTCGTTCGACATCGACACCAGCACCCTCGAGATCGCCGAACCATTGCAGGCCGTGGCCGCGGCCACCGGCGGAGACCCGCTGGCCTTCGTGCTGACTGGCGGCGAGGACCACGCCCTGGTCGCCACCTTCGACACCGCACCCGCGGGCTGGACCGTGATCGGCCGGGTGATCGAGGCCGCCGGTGAGGGCCCCGCGGTCACCGTCGACGGGGCCCCGTACGAGGGCACGGCCGGGTTTGATCATTTCGGTGCGGCCCGATGACCTCCTCACCCACAACACCAGCCAGCTCGTCCGCTGGCGGCCTGCCCACCGCTCGGGTGTTGACCATTGCCGGATCGGATTCCGGTGGGGGAGCGGGGATCCAGGCCGATCTCAAGACGATGATGGCGTTCGGCGTGCATGGGATGAGCGTGATCACGGCGGTGACGGCACAGAACTCCTTGGGCGTGCAGCAGGTCTGGCCGGTTCCGGCTGCCGTCGTCGGTGCCCAGTTCCGCAGTGTGGTCGATGACATCGGCGTCGATGCGGTCAAGACCGGCATGTTGGGCACTGCCGAGATCGTCGAGCAGGTCGCCGAGCTGATCGACACCCTGCCGCCCGAGGTGCCGGTGGTGGTCGACCCGGTGTGCGCGAGCAAGCATGGCGATCCGCTGATCGACCCGGACGCGATTGCGGCCTTGCGGCACGTGTTGCTGCGTCGAGCCACGATCATCACCCCCAATCTCGGTGAGGCCGCACTGTTGGCCAGCCGTGCTCCGGAGGCGCCACCGGTCGAACTGTCCGAGGCCCTGGCCCCGTACGACGCCACCTGGGTCCTGATCAAGGGCGGACATCTCGACGCGGATCCGACCGATCTGCTCCGGCACATCGATGGCAGCAGCCAAACCTTCACCGGTCCGCGGCACGACAACCGACACACCCACGGCACGGGCTGCACGCTGGCCTCGGCGATCGCGGCTCGGTTGGCGCTGGGCGACGACGTGCCCACCGCCGTACGGGCAGCGAAGTCGTACATCTCGGGAGCGATCGAGCACGGCATCGCCCTCGGTGCGGGAATCGGTCCGGTCGACCACCTGTGGCAACTGCGCGCCTGACCCGGAGCAGGCCCGGCGACAACTTGCTGCTGATCTCCTGACGGCGGGAGGGAAAGGGGGAACTTTCGGCGTGTGACGGGCGTGACGGGTGGGGTACGGCGTACAGTGCCCAGCATGGCGACCCGCGCGTCTTCCCCACCGCGGAGTCGGAGCACGTCGAACCCACGTCAGGGTTCGGCGGCCTCGTCCTCGCGGTCAGCCGGAAGCAAGAACAAGTCCCGTGCCACCGGCACGTCGGTGAATGGTGCCCGCTCGACGGGCACCACGACGCGTTCCGGTTCGACCAGCACCAGGAGTGCCTCGGCCAAGAGCCGGGGAGGTTCGACCCGAGGGAACCAGTCCCGACGCAAGCCGCCGCCGCCCAGGGATCCGGTGGTGCTGCCGGCGATCGGTCGAGGGCTGCTGGCCATCTGGTCCGGCATCGCCCACGCCGTCGGTGGAGGCTTCCGTGCCATCGGCAGTGGCACCCACGTCGAGCCTGAGCTCCGCCGCGACGG
>JAKDKP010000056.1 GCA_030453285.1 Propionibacteriales bacterium | reverse complement strand
CAGGGGTTGTAGCGGGGGTCTGACCAACGGGTCACGTTAGCAGCCGGGCTCTCCGCGACAGGCCCCTTCACGCGGTGGGGCTTGCGGAACCAGAAGGTTCGACGCACAATTGAAATCGAACATCTGTTCGATCGCCCGAGAGGAGTAGCTCATGCCGACGTTGACCGAACCGAGGATGCCGACCACGATCCACACGCCGCCGGGGTGGCCGGATCAGGTGCGCCCACCGGGCGCCCCGGACTGGGAGTCAACTGCGGTGGCGTTCCTGCTGGACTGCTGCCCACCCGACTTTCGGGCCTATCCGGTGCTGCGCCGACACCCGGTCGTGCTGGCGCGATTTGCCGCGGAGTTCGTGGAGGGGCAGTACGAGGCGGCCAAGGGCGGTCTGGCTGGTGTGCGGACGGCGTTGGCCGGACACGTCGGTGTCGAGGTGGTCGAGTCCGCCGCCGATGCCTGGTCCGAACAGAGCGCCCGGCTGGTCCGGACCCGGCGGGCGGTGGCCCTGGTGGAGGAGGCACTGCGGGGGAGGGTGTTCATCCGCAAGTTGTGAGAGCCGGCGCGTAAACTGGCCGCCATGGCCTTGTTGGAACAGATTGCCGGACCGCGGGATCTCCGCACGTTGACGAACGAGCAGGTGTCGCAGCTGGCCGGTGAGATTCGGGTTTTCCTGATCGAGCACGTGAGCCGCACCGGTGGTCACCTGGGTCCGAACCTCGGTGTGGTCGAGCTGACGCTGGCCATGCATCGAGTTTTCTCCTCACCCGACGATCCGTTCATCTTCGACACCGGCCACCAGAGCTATGTGCACAAGATCCTCACCGGACGGCAGGCCGGCTTCGAGCACCTCAAGCAGGCCGGCGGGCTGTCGGGATACCCCAGCAGGTCGGAGTCGGCGCATGACTGGGTGGAGAACTCGCACGCCTCCACCGCCTTGTCGTACGGAGACGGTCTGGCCAAGGCCATGCAACGCCGCGAACCCGAAGGCTCCGATCGCCGGGTCGTTGCCCTGATCGGGGATGGGGCTCTCACCGGCGGGATGGCCTGGGAAGCCCTGAACAACATCGCCGGCAACCGGGAACTGCCGCTGGTGATGGTGGTCAACGACAACGGACGCTCGTACAGCCCCACCGTCGGCGGTCTGGCCAACTACCTCAACGACCTGCGGACCAATCCCAAGTACGAGCCGGTGCTGGACCTGGTCCGGCGCAATGTGAGCCGTACGCCCCTGGTGGGGCAGGCCGCCTACGAGATGCTGCACGGGATCAAGATCGGGCTCAAGGACATCCTGGCGCCGCAGGGGCTGTTCTCCGACCTCGGCCTGAAGTACGTCGGACCGATCGACGGGCACGATGTCGGCCAGGTTGAGCGCGCCCTGTTGCAGGCTCGCCAGTACGGCGGCCCGGTCCTGGTGCACTGCATCACCCAGAAGGGCCACGGCTTCCAGGCCGCGATCGACAACGAGGAGGACCAGTTCCACTCGGTGGGCAAGATCAACGCCGAGACCGGCGAGCCCCTCAGCGCCAGCACCACCGAGACGTGGACCTCCGCCTTCTCGCGCGAGATGGTCGAGATCGGGCGACGACACGAGGACGTGGTCGCGATCACCGCAGCCATGCTGCACCCGGTCGGACTGGCCGCCTTCGCCGCGCAGTTCGGAGATCGTACGTACGACGTCGGGATCGCCGAACAGCATGCGGTCACCTCTGCCGCCGGGATGGCCATGGGCGGGCTGCACCCGGTGGTGGCCCTGTACGCGACCTTCCTCAACCGTGCCTTCGACCAGGTGCTGATGGATGTGGCGCTGCACCGGTGCGGTGTCACCTTCGTGCTGGATCGGGCCGGCGTGACCGGGACCGACGGGGCCAGCCACAACGGCATGTGGGACATGTCGATCCTGCAGGTCGTGCCGGGACTGCACCTGACCGCACCGCGTGACGGCCGGCGGCTGGCCGAGGCGCTGGAGACCTCGGTCGGGATTGATGACGCCCCCTCGGTGATCCGATTCTCCAAGGAGCCGCTGCCCGACGACATTGACGCGCTTCGTACCGAGAACGGCGTCGACGTGTTGTACGAGGTCGGTCACGACCAGGTGCTGCTGGTCGCGTACGGCCAGATGGCCGGTGCCGCCCTGGAGGTGGCCGACCTGCTGGCGGCCGAGGGGATCGGTGTTCGGGTGGTCGATCCGGTCTGGTCGCTGCCGGTGAACGAGTCCTTGATCAGGTTGGCCGCTCGCCACGAACTGGTGATCACCATCGAGGACAACGGTGTGGTCGGCGGTTGTGGGGCCCGGTTGTCCCAGGAGATGCGGCAACGCGGCGTTGACGTGCGGGTCCGCGAGTTCGGAATCCCGCAGACCTTTCTCGATCACGGCAGCCGTTCGGAGGTGCTCACCAAGATCGGCCTCACCAAGCAGTACATTGCCCGGTTCGCCGTCGAGCACGTGTCGGCCGCCGGGGATACCGCCCATCAGGAGTCACTGCCGCGCGTTCGGTGACAGCATCCCCGCAGCGCTCTAGGCTGGGTCGTCTCCGAGCAGGAAAGTGGTGATCAGGATGAGCCTGATGCGGACGAAGAGCATCGAGCGATCGATCGCCGACACCGATGACGGTGAGCACAGCCTCAAGAAGAATCTCAGCGCCCTGGACCTGACCGTCTTCGGAGTCGGCGTGGTGATTGGTGCGGGCATCTTCACCCTCACCGGACGGGCTGCCGCAGAGGTGTCCGGCCCGGCCATCGTGTTCAGCTTCGTGCTGGCGGCCATCTGTTGTGCGCTGGCGGCGCTGTGCTACGCCGAGTTCGCCTCGACGGTGCCGGTGTCGGGTTCGGCCTACACGTTCTCGTACGCGTCCCTGGGAGAACTGCTGGCCTGGATCATCGGGTGGGACCTGCTGCTGGAGTTGATGCTCGGCGCCAGCGTGGTCGCCCAGGGCTGGTCGGAGTATCTGGTCACCCTGCTCGAACAGTTCGGCATCATCTGGCCGGCCGCCACCGCCCCCGGCGGCGTCGTCGACCTGCCGGCCATGTTGCTGATCGGAGCCCTGACCGTCCTGATCGTCGTTGGCATCAAGGAGTCCCTGCGGGTCAACCTCGTGCTGGTCGGGCTGAAGCTGTTCATTGTGCTGTTCGTGATCGTTGCCGGCCTGTTCCTGGTCGATGTCGCCAACTACTCGCCGTTCATCCCGGCCTCGGCACCGATCGCCAGCGAGAGCGGTCTCGACGCACCGCTGATGCAGGTCGTGCTGGGGATGGAGCCGTCGGCCTTCGGTGTGGCCGGCATCTTCTCCGGAGCAGCGCTGGTGTTCTTCGCCTACATCGGATTCGACGTCGTGGCCACGACCGCCGAGGAGGCCAAGAACCCCCAGCGGGACCTGCCGATCGGCATCATTGCCACCTTGATCATCTGCACGGTGCTGTATTGCGCGGTCGCCCTGGTGATCACCGGGATGATCCGCTACGACAAGATCAATCCCGAGGCGGCCCTCGCGCAAGCCTTTGCCGACAAGGGGCAGGCGTGGATGGCGGTGGTGATCTCAGCCGGTGCGGTCGCCGGGCTGACCACGGTCGTGCTGACCCTGCTGATCGGCGCCAGCCGGGTGGTGTTCGCCATGTCGCGGGACCGGTTGCTGCCGAGCACCCTGAGTCGGGTGCATCACAAGTTCCGCACCCCGTGGCTGATCTCGGTGGTGCTGGGCGTGATGGGCATGCTGATCGCGGGACTGACTCCGATCGGCAAACTCGAGGAAATGGTCAACATCGGTACGCTGGCCGCGTTCATCATGGTCTCGATCGGCGTGATCGTGCTGCGCCGCAAGCGGCCAGACCTCCAACGTGGCTTCCGGGTGCCGTTCGTGCCGGTGCTTCCGATCGTGTCCGCGCTGATCTGCCTCTATCTGATGATCAACCTCTCGGTGCTCACCTGGTTGCGCTTTGCCGGCTGGATGGCGCTGGGTGTGGTGCTCTACTTCGCGTACGGCTACTGGTTCTCCAAGGCGCGCCGCGAGGAGAAGGATCAGCGCTCGACGGTCGGCGAGGAACGGCACTGATCGGTCGGCCACCACACAAACGGCCGGACTCTCCGAGGAGTCCGGCCGTTCGCGATGTGGAGTGCGGTGGTGTCGGTGTCAGGCCACCGAGGCGACCCCCTTGGGCAGGAATCGCTGCCCGTTCGTGGCCTCGGACGCGCCGGAGCGGTCCAGGTAGGGAGTGATGCCACCGGTGTGGAACGGCCAGCCGGCGCCGAGGATCAGGCACAGGTCGATGTCCATCGGCGCGGCCACCACACCTTCGGACAGCATCAGGCCGATCTCCTCGGCCAGAGCGTTGAGCGCCCGCTCACGCACCTGCTCCGCCGTCGACGGGTTGTCGCCGAGGGTGAGCAGGGCCTTCGTCTCGTCCGAGACGTACGGCTTGCCCTCGGCCGTCCAGTCGTAGATGCCGGGCTTCTTGGCCTCGACGATGGCCTGGAGATTTGGCGAGACACCGAATCGATCCCCGCACGTGTCGCGCAGAGTCTCGGCCACATGCAGCGCCACCGCCGGCCCGACAAGTTGCAGCAGCACGAACGGCGACATCGGCAGGCCGAGCGGCCGCAGCGCCTGATCGGCCACCTCCACCGGGGTGCCCTCGTCGACGGCGGCAGTGATCTCGCCCATCAGGCGGGTGAGCACGCGGTTGACCACGAACGCGGGCGCGTCGGAGACGAGCACCGAATTCTTCTTCAGCCCCTTGGAGGTGGCGAACGCCGTCGCCAGGGTGGCGTCGTCGGTCTTCTCGCCGGCAATGATCTCCAGCAGCGGCAGAATCGCCACCGGGTTGAAGAAATGGAATCCGACGACCCGTTCGGGATGCTCGAGCTCGGATGCCATCTCGGTGATCGACAGCGAGGAGGTGTTCGTGGCGAGCACGCACTCGTCCGACACGACCTTCTCGAGACCGGCGAAGACCTGCTTCTTGACCTTCATCTCCTCGAACACGGCCTCGATCACGAAGTCGCAGTCGGCGAAGTCGGACTGGTCGGTGGTGGCGCTGATCAGAGCCTTGAACCGGTTGGCGGTGTCGGGGTTGATCCGGCCCTTGCCGAGCAGCTTGTCGATCTCACCGTGCACCCCGTCGAGCCCCTTCTGGGCCCGATCGGCATCCAGGTCGGACATGATCACCGGCACCTCGAGGCGCCGCAGGAAGAGCAGCGCCAACTGGCTGGCCATCAGGCCGGCGCCGACGACGCCGACCTTGGTGACCTTGCGCGCCAGCGACTTGTCCGGTGCGCCGGCCGGCTTCTTGGCCCGCTTCTGCACCAGGTCGAAGGCGTACAGGCCGGAGCGGAGCTCCTCGCTCATGATCAACTCTGCAAGGGCGGAGTCCTCGGCGGCGAAGGCGGTCTCGGCGTCGCTGTCGCGGGCCGCCAGCACCAATTCCAGTGCCTTGTACGGGGCGGGTGCGGCACCCGATACCTTCAGGTCCACGAACGCCTTGGCGCCGGCGACGGCGTCGGCCCAGGCCTGCCCACGGTCGAGCTCTGGGCGTTCGACGGTGATCTCACCACGGACGACCTTGGACACCCAGTCCAGGGAGCGCTCGAGGAAGTCGGCGCCGTCGAACATGGCGTCGGCGATGCCGAGCTCGTACGCCTGGAATCCCTTGAGCATCTTGTTCTGGTTGAGGGAGTTCTCGATGATCACCTTGAGGGCGTTCTGCGGTCCGATCAGGTTGGGCAGCAGGTAGCAGCCGCCCCAGCCGGGCACCAGGCCCAGGAAGCACTCGGGCAGGGCGATGGCCGGCGCGGAGGAGTTCACCGTCCGGTACGTGCAGTTCAGGCTGATCTCCAGGCCGCCGCCGAGGGCAAGCCCGTTGATCAATCCGAACGTGGGCACCTTGGCGGTACGGAGTCGGTTGAACACGCCGTGGCCGATCCTGGCGATCGCCTCGGCGTCGGAAGCATCGGTGATCTGCGAGACGCCCTTGAGATCGGCACCGGCGGCCATGATGAACGGCTTGCCGGTGACGGCCACCGCGACGATGTCGTCGCGATCAAGCGTGGCGTCCAGGGCCCGGTTGAGCTCGGTGAGGCTGCCGGGGCCGAAGGTGTTGGGCTTGGTGTGATCCAGACCGTTGTCGAGGGTGATCAACACGGCCGTGCCCGCGCCGCCGGGGAGGGCCACGTCGTGCGGGATCGCCCTGGTGATGGTCTCGTCGGGCATCATGGCGCTGGCCCTGTCGAGCAGGGCGGCGAGCTCGGATCCGGTGCTGATCACTGCTGATTCTCCTTCGAGCCCTGCTGGCGAGAGGTGGCGGACGACTGGTGCCGGGGGTTCTCCCAGATGACGGTGCCGCCCATGCCGAGTCCGACACACATGGTGGTGATGCCGTAGCGGATGTCGGGGTTGTCGCGGAAGGTCCGAGCCAGGTGGATCATCAGCCGTACGCCGGAGGAGGCAAGCGGGTGCCCCAGGGCGATCGCGCCGCCGTACGGGTTCACGCGGCTGTCCTCGGCCTCGATGCCGAAGTGATCAAGGAAGGCCAACACCTGGACTGCGAACGCCTCATTGATCTCGAAGGCGCCGATGTCGTCGATGGTGAGCCCGGCGCGCTGCAGTGCCTTCTCGGTGGCCGGCACCGGGCCGACCCCCATCACCTCGGGATCGACGCCAGCAAAGGCAAAACCCACCATGCGCATCGCGGACGGCAGACCGAGTTCGGCGGCGACGTCGGCTGCGGCCAGCAGCGATGCCGTGGCACCGTCGTTCAGTCCGGCCGTGTTGCCGGGGGTGACCCGGCCGTGTGAACGGAAGGGTGTCTTCAGCCCGGCCAGGGCCTCCATCGTGGTGCCGGGCCGTGGCGGCTCGTCGGCGGTGGCCAATCCCCAGCCGTGCTCCTGGCTTCGCGTGGCGACCGGGACGAGTGCCTCGGTCAGGATCCCGTTGGCGTAGGCCTGCTCCACGCGCTGCTGGCTGAGCACGGCGAACGCATCGCTGCGCTCCTTGGTGATCCTGGGGAAGCGGTCGTGCAGGTTCTCGGCGGTGGAGCCCATCACCATGGCGGACGGGTCGACGATCTTCTCGGCGATGATGCGCGGGTTGGGGTCGACCCCTTCGCCCATCGGGTGACGGCCCATGTGCTCGACACCGCCGGCGATCACCACGTCGTAGGCCCCGAAGGCGATGCCGGACGCGGTGGTGGTCACCGCGGTCATCGCGCCTGCACACATCCGGTCGATCGAGAAGCCGGGCACCGACCGAGGCAGTCCGGCCAGCAAGGCGGCCGTCCGACCCACGGTCAGGCCCTGATCGCCGATCTGCGTGGTGGCCGCGATCGCCACCTCGTCGATCCGTTCGGGAGGAAGTTCGGGGTGTCGTCGGACCAACTCGCGGATGCAGTTGATCACCAGATCGTCGGCGCGGGTCTCGGCATAGAGCGAGCCCGCCTTGCCAAAGGGGGTGCGTACACCGTCGATGAAGACGACGTCACGGGAGTCAGCCATGCGACTATATTACTGACGAGTAACCTAGAGGGCAATGGTGGGGTCGATCAAGGTCAGGAATCGGCCAGCAGCCGCGCCAGGGCGGGAGCGAGCAACTGTCGTTGCCACCTCCGTGCACCGAGCTCGGCCAGGGTCACGTCGACCGATGCGGGGTCGAGGGTGCTCGGCGGCCGCCACGCCAGTCGGCGTACGGAATCGGGAGAAATCAGGTTCTCCGTCGGGAGGTTGAGGTCCTCGGCGAGGGCGGTGACATGTTCGCGAACCCGGTTGAGCCGTTCGGCCGCGACGGGGTCCCGACGAGCCCAACTACGTGGCGCCGGGGGACCCTCGGCCAGCAGATGCATGGGCGGCAGCTCCGAGCGTGGTGTGCCGGCGGCCCTGGCCAGGGCATCGACCCAATTGGCCTCGTACCGCTTGGCCTGACGTCGGGAGAAGGCTTCGATCGTGCGCAGATGCTGGCGGCCGGGCTGGTCGATCGCGGCGACCTCGGCGATGGCCTTGTCGATCAGGATCTTGCTCGGTGACTTGTCGAGCTTGCGGGCGATCTCGTCACGGGCGGTCCACAGACACTTCACGACGTTCAGCGCCCGTGGCGTACGGAGGGCGTGGATGCCGGAGGTCCGACGCCACGGGTCCGTACGGGGTGGTGCCGGGACGCCTGCTCCGGCGGCCAGCGCAGCGAACTCCTCGGCGGCCCAGGCCTCCTTGCCGGCGGCAGCCAACTCGGCCTGCAACTTCTCCCGCAGCTCGGCCAGCAGCTCGACGTCGAGGGCGGCGTAGGTGAGCCAGGAATCCGGCAGGGGGCGTTGTGACCAGTCGGCGGCGGAGTGTTCCTTTGCCAGCCGTACGCCCAGCAAGGTCTCGACCAACGTACCCAGGGAGACACGCGGATAGCCCAACAGTCGCCCGGCGAGTTCGGTGTCGAACAGCGCCTTCGGCAACAGGCCAACCTCGGCCAGGCATGGCAGGTCCTGACTGGCCGCATGCAGGATCCATTCATCGTCGAGGGTGGCGCCCAGCTCGGACAGGTCAGCCGGGATCTCGGCACGGGTGAACGGGATCGGGTCGATCAGATGGATGCCGGCACCTGCGCGCTTGAGCTGGATCAGGTAGGCACGGGTCGAGTAGCGGAAGCCGTGGGCGCGCTCGGCATCAATCGCGATCGGGCCGTGTCCGGCGGCCAGGGCGGCTTGACTGGCAGCCAGTCCAGCGTCGTCGACCACCACGGTGGGTAGCCCGCCGGACGGGGCGCTCAACAGCGGCGCCTCGGCGTCCCCGGACGTGGAGCCGTCGTCGTCGGGGTCCGTGGCGGGCGATTCGGGCGTGGTCACCGGCGTCGGCTGGGCATCGGGACCACACCGGGAGGCAGGGGAGGGAGCCCAGCCACCGTACACAGCAGATCGGCCCAGGCGTCCAGATGTGCGGCGAGACCGGTCGCTGGCCAGTCGAGGGTGGGCGTCCAGGAGGCGCGTACCTCCACCTCGGCCGTCGCCGCGTGGTCGGACAATCGTCCGAAGGACTCCGAGGA
>JAKDKP010000631.1 GCA_030453285.1 Propionibacteriales bacterium | reverse complement strand
GGTCGATCCCGGCCAGGGACGCGTACGCGGCATGGCGGGCCTCAGTGAGATAGGCACCGGTGCCGACGACCGCCAGCACCCGCCCACCGGCGGCGACCAGACGCCCCTCGTCATCGGTGGCGGTGCCGGCCTGGATCACGTGTGCCCCGTCGGCGACCTGATCGACGCCGGTGATCACCCCGCCGGTGACCGGCGCGTCGGGATAGTTCTGTGACGCCACCACCACCGTCACTGCCGCTCCGGGATTCCATTGCAGGGCACCAATCTCGGCCAGTCTGCCGGTGGCCGCCGTGTACAGGACGCGCCCAAGACCAGTCGCGAGCAGCGGCAGCAGGGCCTGGGTCTCCGGGTCGCCGAAGCGGGCATTGAACTCAATCACCTTCGGCCCGGCCTCGGTGATGGCCAGCCCGGCGTACAGCAGGCCGACGAAGGGGGTGCCGCGGCGCCGCAGCTCATCGACGGTGGGGCCGATGACGGTGTCCATCACAGTGTCGACCAGATCGTCGTCTGCCCAGGGCAAGGGAGTGTAGGCACCCATGCCGCCGGTGTTGGGGCCGATGTCGCCGTCCCCGACCCGCTTGAAGTCCTGAGCCGGTTGCAACGGCAGGACGGTGGTGCCGTCGGTGATCGCGAACAGGCTGACCTCCGGGCCGGCGAGGTACTCCTCCACGATCACCGCACCGCACGCACGGCCATGATCAACAGCGACCCTGCGGTCCTCGGTGACCACCACACCCTTGCCCGCGGCGAGACCATCGTCCTTCACCACGTACGGCGGCCCGAACCGATCAAGGGCGGCAGTGAGTTCGTCGTCGGTGCGGCACAGCACCGAACCGCCGGTGGGTACGCCGGCCGCAGCCATCACCTCCTTGGCGAACGCCTTGCTGCCCTCGATCCGGGCGGCCGCACCCGACGGCCCGAAGCAGGCAATGCCGGCGTCCCGTACGGCATCGGCGACACCGGCCACCAGCGGGGCCTCCGGCCCGACCACGACCAGGTCGACCATCAGCTCCTGCGCCAAGGCGGCCACCGCTGCCGGGTTGTCCGCCTCCACCGGATGGTTCGTCGCCACCTGCGCAGTCCCCGGATTGCCCGGCGCCACGTGCACGGCGGCCACCACGGGATCCTGGGCGAGCGCCAGGGCCAGCGCATGCTCGCGCCCGCCGGGTCCGATCACGAGCACGGTCAGTGGAGTCTGCTGGGTCACCGAGGCAGTCTATCGGCGATGCCTGTCTCACCGCCTCAGCGGTGAAAACCTTGGATGATCAGCAAGCCGTCGCCCCCGATCCCGGCACCGTGGCTTTGACTAAACCGTGGTCCAAGGATTCATCCTTGATTCTCCGATGAGGTGATGACTTCTGGGCTTAGCGTCAAGAGCCGTTGAACCGCTCGAGATTGCGAACCCATTGCTCGCCGGACCTGTCTTTCCGACATCTCCTTTGGCGGCCAGGCCAACGTCGTTGAGGTCGGCCAGATGCGGTGAATCTTCCTGCTGCTGTCTAGAGCGGCCCCTGATAGCTGGCTCCTCGCATTGAGCGGCAGATCGATTTCAGGGCTCACCCAGTTGACGAACAGACACAAGCCTTCCAGTCCAACAAACCCCGAAGCGAGGGCAGGTTCAGAGGACAGAATCGACTCGATCGGCGTCCCATGGGCCCCAATGCGTAGGCCATCCGTCCAAAGCACCGTCATTGCTTGAGAGCACCAACCGAGATGGATATCCATTCCGGTCGGCGGCTGCTGTGTCTCATAAACTATCCGATACGCCGCGCTCGTGAATCCGTTAGTCTCTGGCCGGTACTGACCGTACATCATCACAGTCTTGGACGCCCATCGCGCCAACAGTGTCTGGGCCACAGGGATGATCTGCGTGGAGCCAAGCGACATCTCGTTGATCAGCGGGATCACCTCCGTCTCGAGTTCCGACATCCACCCACCGTTACATCCAGCACACACACACTTTACCTGGATCTCCTGGATACCGGGCGCCTTATCGCTCCGTAGGTCTTGGACGGCTCTCCAGGTCCCATCGGTGTCTTGCTTAGTGACATTGATCGGATAGTCGTCGACGTAACGCCCTCGGCGCT
>JAKDKP010000055.1 GCA_030453285.1 Propionibacteriales bacterium | reverse complement strand
TGCTACCCAAGAATGGATAGTGTCACTACCCAATGTCAAGGAGGGTGCCGTGCAGATGTCGGAGCTGGCTGTCGCATCGGGGGTTGCGGTGCCGACGATCAAGTACTACCTGCGAGAGGGGCTGGTTGCTCCCGGTGCGCGAGTCTCGGCCACCCGGGCCCGCTACGACCAGAGTCATGTCCGTCGACTGCGCCTGATCCGTGCCTTGGTGGAATCGGTCGGTCTGCCTCTCGAGCGTGTACGTCAGGTCGTGACCGCCGTGGACAATCCGCCCGGCGATCTGGTGGACCTGCTCGGTGACGTCATCGGCGGCGACGAGTCCAGGCAGACGCCGCGCGCGGATACCGTGGTGGCTGACCTGGGGTGGCAGATTCCCGTGGGGTGTGCGCCGTTGGTCGAGCTCGAAGACGCACTGGAGGCTGTGGAGTCCAGCGGTTTCCGACCGCCGGAGGGCATCGTCTCGTTGATGGGACGACTGGCCGGTGAGCTGGCTGCGGCCGAGGTGGACGGGATTCCCGAGGAGTCCGACGAGGCGGCCGCCGAGTACGTGTTGGTGGGCACAGCGTTGATGGCTCCGGTGCTGCTCGCCCTGAGATCGGTCGGCCACGTGCACCACTCGGTGGCACGCTTCGGGATGTCTCGTACGGAGGAGTCATGAGTCGGTCAGGCAGCATGATCAAGACCTTGGGGTGGTTGCTGCGCAACGGATTCTGGACCCCGGACCACCTCGTCCAGGCGATCCGGTACGCGTGGGCGCGGCTCCGGCATCCCAACGTGGAGTTCGAAGGTTTCTGCTTCCTGGGCAAGAGGGTGGAGCTCACCGTCGACGCGGAGAAGGCGAAGTTGATCATCGGTCGCTGGGCGCACCTGGCCGACGGCGTGCGCCTGCGTGCCCACGAAGGTGTGCTGCGCGTGGGGGAGAAGGCCGTGCTGGGCCACGACCTCACGGTGAACTGCTGGCTGGACACCGAGATCGGTGCCAGGACGATCATCGGCGACCGGGTGTACGTCTGCGACTTCGACCATGTCACTGCCGATCCGCAGGTGCCGATCAAGGACCAGGGGTTGGTGAAGTCTCCGGTACGCATCGGGGCGGACTGTTGGATCGCCTCGCACGTGGTACTCGTACGTGGAACTGATCTTGGTGACGGGTCGGTGGCTGCCGCCGGGGCCGTCGTACGAGGGGTGGTCCCGGCCAGGTCGATCGTGGCCGGCGTCCCGGCCAGGGTGGTCGCCAATCGGGATCAGCGCTTCGCCGACGATGCCGTGCTGCGCAGCTACGTCGATGCGCTGGGTGCCGAGGCCGCCGAGCAGGTGCGGCGGGCCATGGCTGGCGGCCACGGGATCGAGCGGGACAAGCGGGGGGTCGGTGAGGACGGAGAGGTAAGGGCGGACTAACCTCAGGGTGCGCCCTTCGGAAGGAGGGCGTGAGCGAAGTTACTCGTGGGTAATATATGCTCGGACCATCGTGGACGACGGCGCGCGATCCCAACCGAACGCGGCCGACACCGACTGTGAGTGGAGTGAGATGAAGATCGTCGCACTGGTGAAGTACGTGCCCGACGCCAAGGGTGATCGGGGGTTCCTCGACGACGGGACCGTTGACCGTGAGGGTGCCGACGGCCTGCTGTCCGAACTGGACGAGTACGCCATCGAGCAGTCCCTGCAGATCAAGGACGAGGTCGATGACGCCGAGGTGATCGCGTTGACCGTTGGTCCCGACGACGCCGCTGACGCCATCAAGCGTTCGCTGCAGATGGGTGCCGACGGCGGAGTGCACGTGAACGACGAGTCCGTGCACGGCTCGGATGCCGTGGCCACCAGCGCCATCCTGGCCGCAGCCGTACGCAAGATCGGCGCTGACCTGGTGGTCTGCGGGATGAGCTCCACCGACGGCGGAATGGGCGTCGTCCCGGCCATGGTCGCCGAACGGCTCGACTGGCCGGCCCTGACCTTCGGCTCCGAAGTGGGCGTGAACGGTCAGGCCGTCACCATCCGCCGCGATTCCGATGTCACCAGCCAGACCGTCGAGGCCGAGTTGCCCGCCGTGGTCAGCGTCACCGATCAGTCCGGCGAGGCCCGCTACCCGTCAATGAAGGGCATTCTGGCGGCCAAGAAGAAGCCGGTCGACGAGTGGACCTTGGCTGATCTTGACCTGGCCGGCGTCCCCGTCGGTCTGGACGCAGCCCTGACCACGGTCACCCAGACCACCGAACGGCCGCCCAAGCAGGCCGGACAGATCGTCACCGACGAAGACGGCTCAGGCGCGCAGGCGCTGGCTGACTTCCTCTCCGCCGGCAAGTACCTCTGAGGACAAAGGAGCACCACCATGACGAACGTTCTCGTGATCACCGACCACATCGCAGGTGAGGTCACCAAGCCCACTCTCGAGGTCCTCACCATTGCCGCAGGTTTCGGTGACCCGATCGCCGTGGCCTTCGGGGCCGGTGCCGAACTGACGGCCACCAGGCTCGCTGTGTACGGAGCCACCAAGAACCTCACGGTCACCGACGAAGCCGTCGACTCCGCCCTCGTCGCACCGAAGGTCGAGGCTGTCGCTCAACTCATCGAGCAGACCGGCGCCGCCCTGGTCCTGGCCCCGGCGACCCTCGAACTCAACGAGGTGGCCGGACGACTTGCCGTACGCATCAACGCCGGACTGATCACCAACGCCGTCGGGGTCACCGGCGGTGAGGGCAGCGTCTCGACCGAGCAGTCGGTGTTCGCCGGCGACTGGACCGTCACGGCCTCCGTCGGTGGACAGCCAGCCGTCGTGACGGTCAAGCCCAACTCCGTCGCGGCACAGGCAGCCCCGGCGGACGGCACCGTCGAGGCCGCCCAGGTGACCATCTCCGAAGGTGCCAAGCGAGCGAGGATCACCAAGAGCGAGCCGAAGGCTGCCTCAGGTCGTCCGGAGCTCACCGAGGCCCGGATCGTGGTCTCCGGTGGCAACGGCACCAAGGGCGACTTCTCCGCGGTGGAAGGATTGGCCGACGTGCTGGGGGCCGCCGTTGGCGCCTCGCGTGTCGCCGTCGACTCCGGGTGGTACCCGCACTCCTACCAGGTCGGCCAGACCGGCAAGACGGTGTCGCCGCAGCTCTACATCGCGGCCGGCATCTCCGGAGCGATCCAGCACCGGGCCGGCATGCAGACCTCGAAGAACATCGTGGTGATCAATTCCGACGAGGAGGCACCGATCTTTGCGATCGCCGACCTCGGCATCGTCGGCGACCTGCACGAGGTGTTGCCCCAGGCGACCGACAAGGTGAAGCAGATCAAGGGCTGACATCCGTCGATTCAGACCGTACGAGCGTGCCCCCGCCAGGTGTCGATGGTCGAGCAGCGAGGAACGAGCGTGTCGAGATCTCGGACACTCAGTTGTCGGCCCCTACGCTTGACCACATGCAGATCACGACCCTCGAGCAGTTGCGTGCCGCCTACCCGAGTGAACCGAGCCCCAACGCGGTCGCCAAGGAGAGCGCGGTGGTGACGCCGTTGTACGAGAAGTTGATCAAGACGTCGCCGTTCTGTGTGGTGACCACCGTCGGCGACGGCGGCCTGGACTGCTCCCCGCGCGGCGACGGGGCTGGGTTCGTCACCGTACGGGACTCCGGCACCCTGGAAGTGCCCGACCGCCGGGGCAACAACCGCCTGGACACCCTGCACAATCTGATCAAGGACCCGCGGATCGGGTTGATCTTCCTGATCCCCGGCGTCAGCGAATGCGTACGGGTCCGCGGCACGGCGGCGATCCGCACCGATGAGGACCTGTTGGCGTCCCACGCGGTCAAGGGGAAGCGGCCGTCCTCGGTGATCGTGGTGTCTGTGGCTCGCATCTACTTCCAGTGCGCCCGCGCCGTGATCAGGTCCAGCCTGTGGAATCCCGACCACCACGTCGACCGCGGTACCCTGCCCACCGCTGGGCAACTCACCGAGGAGGCCGGCGGGTTCAGCCGAGCCGAGCGGATCGCGTACGACGAAGAACTGGCTGGCCGACAGGCACGCACCCTGTACTGAACCGCCCCGGTGGACCTTGTCTCTCGACCAATTCGGTTCCCGCCGGCGACCATCCTGTGCTGGGATGTTGATCATGGCTTTCCCCGATTGCGTTCCCGTCCTCACCGATGGTGTGGTCCGTCTGCGTCCCCACGCCGAGCCCGACATCGAGCGGATCGTCGAGCAGTGCCGCGATCCCATGAGCCTCAGGTGGACCCAGGTGCCACGCAACTACACCGCCGCGATGGCCAAGGAATGGCTGACCGGCATCGCTGCGGACTGGGATTCCGACGGCGATCGACTGTGGGCCATCGAGGCGGTCGATGACGCCGACGGTCGATTCCTCGGCTCGATTGATCTTCGTCCCCGTGGGGCAGGCCGCGCCGAGGTGGGGTATGGCCTGCACCCCGAGGGTCGTGGCCGTGGCCTCATGCGACGAGCACTCGCCCTGCTGTGCCAGCACTGGTTCGACACCGGTGGGATCCGGATGGACTGGTACAGCGAGGCCGGCAACTTCGCCTCCTGGGCTGTCGCCCAGCGTGCGGGCTTCGAGTTCATCGCCAAGCTGCCCGAGCACATCGCCAACGGCGAGGGGCAGTTGGTCGACACCTGGTTCGCCAGCATCGGACGGGATGACGCGGCCGAACCCCGTACGGCATGGGTCACTCCACCGGTGCTGGCGGGCGACGGGGTACGGCTGCGGCCGTGGCGGGACAGTGATGTCGAAGCCGCGGAGGAGACCGATCATCCGGCGCACTTCGTGCCGGCCGGTGCCATCCCGAGCCCGGACAACTGGGATGCCTGGCTGGGGCGCCGCCGGCTCGTGATGTCACGGGGGACCAGCATCAACTGGTGCATTGCCGACGCCGTCACCGATCGAGCGTTGGGTGAGGTGCTCGTGTTCGTCCACGGCGGCACGTTGGCCGAACAGGACACCGCCGAACTTGGCTACTACGTCTATCCGAGCGCGCGTGGGCGTGGAGTCGCTGGTACGGCTGCTCGCCTGGCGGTGGAACATGCCTTCGCCTCGCCTGACCAAGGTGGGCTGGGGCTGCGTCGACTGCTCGCCGAGACCGCAGCGGACAACACCGCCAGCACCAGGGTCCTGACGACTCTGGGATTCACCCGGTGGGGACATGAGAAGGGTGCCGTGGCACCGGATGGATCGATCGGACCGGCCGACCACTGGGAGCGGTACGCGAGCTGATCATGACTCAGTAGACCTGATCATGACTCAAGCGAATTGTGCAGCAAAGGCGCGAGGGGTCATCCCGGTGACGGTACGGAAGTCCCGGGACAGGTGCGCCTGGTCGGTGTAGCCCAGGTCGGCCGCCACGTCCGCCAGCCGCACACCGTCGCCGCGCTGCAGGCGTTCGGACACTTCGTGCAGCCGCCGCCGCGCGATCAACCATTTCGGCGTGAGCCCGATCCGCCTGAGCAGAAGTCGTTGCAGGGTCCGCTCGCTGACACCGAAGCGCTCGGTGATCTGCCACACCCGCTGCACGTCGGGATCGTCCTCGACCCACTCGACGATGTCGTTGATCAACAGACCCTCGGCATCCGGTCGCCCCAGGGCGCCGAGGGTCCGTTCGACGGCCTGGATCGCCCGGTCGTGGCCCTCGGCCGAATGGGGGTCGCTGATCATGATCCGGGTGATCTCGGGCACCAGCTCACCAACGGCAGGCAGGGCGGACAACTCGAGGTGGCTGTCGACGACACCCTGCACCGACGGTGCGCCCGGCGCTGACTCCTGGCTCGCCAACAGCATCGTCCCGGCGGCAGGCTGCAGCATCACCCCGAAGGCCCAGCCGCGACCGGAGAGTTCCTTGATGCTGATCCCACGGGCAGGACCGACCAGTCGGGCATAGGAATCGGAGATCACCAACAGGCAGACCGGATACTGCAGAACCTGTTGCGTCGTCGGTGTGTCGGTGTCCCAGACCGGGATCCAGTAGCGACGGATCAGCTCCCGCAGCGCCGGGCTCGGCGCGTGGCGGTGAATCCGATGTGAGGAGTCGGCCGGATTCCGCAGGTGCGCCCGGTCGATGGGATCCATGGCTTCCTAGGACACGTGGTGATGTTAGTCGAGCCTGGCAGCCTGTCGGTTTTCGACAAGACGGTCGGTCAGGAGTCTGCCACGCTGGACGACATGAACTCACGTGATCATTTCCATGCCGCGGCCGAGCCGTTCACCGATGTGGTTGAGGCCGTCCCGGTCGACGCCTGGTCCTCCCCGTCGCCTTGTGAGGGCTGGTCGGCCAAGGATGTCGTCGACCACGTGATCACCACCCAGAACGACTGCCTCGCCGGTCAGCAGCTCCCGACCGTCACTGTCCAGGGCGATCCGGCCGAACAGTGGCGAACCCAGCGCACGCACGTCGCCGAGCTGCTCGCCGATCCCACGATCGCCGATCGGGAGTACGACGGAGCCATGGGCCGCACCACGATCGGAGCGACCCTGGGCACCTTCTACGGCTTCGATCTGATCGTGCATCGGTGGGACGTGGCCAGAGCCGTCGGCACCGACACCCAATTCACCGATGATGAGCTCGAACTGCTGGAATCCTCGATCGCCGGATTCGGTGATCATCTGTACGCCGAGGGCATCTGCCGTCCGCCGGTCACAGTCGATCCGGACGCTTCCCGACAGAGAAGAGTTCTGGGCTTGCTGGGCCGAACTGCATGACGAGGTGGTTGGCCGGGATCGCTACGGTGGAGTGATGGTGACTGAGCCGGGTGAGACCAGATCTGAGGCGGCAACGTCAAGCTCCTCAGCCGAGCCGTCGATCGTCGAGCCAGCGAAGACCGAACCGGCACCGGCCGGACAGTCGGTGGCGCGCCGCGTTGGCAGCCTCGCAGGCTCCCTGGCACTGGTCCTGGTGGCCCGCGTGGTGTGGGGCATGGCGTCGGATCGCCTACCTTGGTACGGCGCGGCTCCGTTGGCTCTGGTGAGTGGTGCGTTGGCGGGCAGCATCGTGGTGTTCATGGTGGTCTTCGTCGTCGGCGCCGTGGACAGCCTCCGTCGGAACTGATCATCGGCAGACGTGCGCGGGGCCGGCGTCGCGATCCGAACCTTCGCGGTGGGACACTTCAGCTCATGCAGCTAGAGGGGCAACAACATCACCGGCCCTCGTACGGTGGCGTGGCGATGATTCCGGACATCGAGGCTGGACGATGACCGCGTCCGCGTACATCACCGGCATCGGGCGCTACCTGCCCGGGCCGTCGGTGAACAACGACGAGATTGCGGCCAGGCTGGGGGGTGTGGGGCCGGGCGGTGATCGCATCCGGGAACGCATCCTGGCCGCCAACGGCATCCGCCAGCGGCACTACGCCCTCGATGACACCGGTGCGACGACCGAACTCAACGAGGAACTTGCCGTCAAGGCGCTGCGGGCAGCCCTCAACGATGCAGGCCTTGCCGCCGAAGATCTGGGCATGTTGGCCTGCGCCACCACCCAGGGCGACCTGCTGATCCCCGGGTTCGCGTCGATGGTGCACGGACGACTTGGCGGCGGGCCGATGCAGGTCGTCACCACGGCCGGAGTGTGCGCCGCCAGCCTTGCCGCCCTCGACTCCGCCTCGGCCAAGATCCGACTCGGTGATCATCCGCGCGCCGCGGTGGTGGCCTCCGAACTGTCGAGCCGCTGGTTGCACCGTCGGCGCTTCACCAGCGCCAAACCAAGTCTCGACGCCGAGTTCCTGCGCTGGATGCTGTCTGACGGTGCCGGAGCGGTGGTGCTGGACTTCCAGCCGCATCCGGGCCGACCATCGTTGCGCATCGACTGGATTCGGCAGGTGTCGCTGGCCGATCAGCATCCGGTCTGCATGCGGGCCGGCCTCGACGGTCCGGAGCCGCTGGCCGGGCGCACCTGGCAGGACCAGGCCGATGTGGCCACCGCCGAACGCGCGGGGATGCTGGCCATCCGTCAGGACACCCGCCAGCTGACGGCGTTGGCCGAGGCGGGCCTGCGGCAGTTCGAGGAGTTGGTCGACATCGGCCTGATCGACCTGCGTCATCTTGATCATGTGCTGTGCCACTACAGCACCAACGCGTTCCGCGACATCGCCTTCGACGGCATCCGTACCCGCATCCCCGGCCTGAACACCGATCGGTGGTTCTCCAATCTGGAGACCTGCGGCAACACCGGGTCGGCCAGCATCTACATTGCCCTCGAGGAGGCATGGCGTACGGGCCGGTTCAATCCGGGCGAGACCGTCCTGCTCGCCGTACCGGAGTCCGGCCGATTCTCGTTCGCCTTCGCCCACCTGACCGTCGTTGCACCCCGTGACCCAAGGAGCCCTCGATGACCACGCCATCGACTGAGACCAGCAGTGCACCCGAAGGTGCCCCCTCCGTACCCGCTCAGGACCTGCCGGAACGGCTCGCCGAGGTCTGGACCGAATTCGAGGCCCGGCTCGCCGACGTGCCCATCCTGCGCCGACTGCATCAGGGGGAGGTCACCCTGGCCGACTACCAGCAACTGCTGTTCAACCTGCGGCAACAGGTCGTCGACGGCTCGCTGTGGATCTCCCGGGTGGCCTCCAACTTCGACATGGACCACTTCGACCTCCGGTCGGCCGCCATGCACCACGCGGTGGAGGAACACCGCGACCACCTGCTGCTGGAGCGGGACTTCGTCGCGGTTGGCGGCTCGCGGGAGCGCTTGCGGGCGGGCCGCAAGAACATCGGCTCCGAGGCGTTGTCGGGATACATGTTCCACCGGGCCAGCCAACCCAACCCGATCGACTGCCTCGGCGCGATGTTCATCATCGAGGGCCTGGGTGCGCGCAAGGCACTGGAGTGGGCCGAACGGTTCCAGGCGGTGCTCGGGCTGGCCGACAACCAGGTGCACTTCATGCGCTACCACCAGGAGGCCGACGAGAACCACACCGGCAAACTGGACGCCATCCTCACCGGCGACCTGATCGACCAGCCCGCCGCCGACGCCATCGTCACCTGCGCCACCGTGGTCTCCCGGCTGTATGCGATGCAGCTCACCGAACTGGACCG
>JAKDKP010000054.1 GCA_030453285.1 Propionibacteriales bacterium | reverse complement strand
ACGCTTTTGCCCGCCGGAGAGCAGGAACGGGTTGCGGTCGGCGTAGCCCGAGAGCCCAAATCGCTCTAATAACGCGTCTACCTCCAGCCTGATCTGCCGACGGGGCATTCCCCGCAGGCTCAGCGCATGTCGGAGTTCGCCGCGCACACTGTGGCCAAGGAACTGGTGCTCCGGGTTCTGAAACACGAATCCCAAGGTCGGCTTTGTCCCCGCAGCACGGCCGTTGTCAGAATGCCAACTCACGCTCCCACCAGAGGGTCGAAGGAGCCTAGCCATGAGACGCAAAACGGTGCTTTTTCCTGCACCGTTCTCGCCGGTGAGCGCGGTCACCTCGCCACGGCGAGCGTTCAATGAAAGTTCCCTCACAACAGGGGTGGCTTTTCTGTCTGGCTTCCAGGTCACCTGGTTGAGTATGAGTGCTCCTGACGCCCGGCTGAGGCCGGGTGACGACATGCCTAGGCTGGGTATCGAAACTTCTGTTTCAGCGTCTATCTTTGAGGTGACGCCATTGCGATGAGTGCGTGCTCTCAAGGTGGTCTGCGTAACCGGTTCGTCTCTGACAAGTCTGCCCGTGGCGTCCAATTCCCAGATTCGGTCGGCGATCGAGAGCGCCAGGTCGAGGTTGTGCTCGACCAGCAGCACCCCCTGCTGGTCGCGCTGGGAGAGCATCTCATAGAAATCTGCCGCAGCTTCGGGATCGAGGTTCGCGGTAGGTTCATCCAACACCAGAAGCCGGGGCCTCATCGCGGTCACGCAGGCGAGAACGAGTCGCTGTCGCTGCCCGCCCGAAAGGATTCCCGGGTGTTGTTCCTCTATCTCGGTCAGCCCGAATCGTGTGAGGGTGGCCCGCGCACGTCGATCGACAGTCTCGGTATCAAGTAATTGGTTTTCCAGCGCGAAGCAGACTTCGTCGAGCACCCGTCCGGTGACAATCTGCGCATCCGGGTCTTGAAGGACGGTTCCCACTGAGCTGCTCATCTCCGGTACAGACATCAGAGAGGTTACTGTGCCGCATACTTCAACGACGCCATTCATCTCGGCCGGAATCGAATGGGGAATGATGCCGCTCGCAGCTGCCAGCACGGTTGACTTCCCTGCGCCGCTTGGCCCAACAAGCGCCACGCACTCCCCGGGCGCGATCTCACCGGAGAAGTGTTGCACCGCCGGGTTCGTGCGCTCCGGGTAGCGGATCGTGATCTCTGAAAACCGCAATAATGCCGTCACTCTTGCACGGCCACCGGTGTTCTCGGCCGTACCAGCCCCATTCGGTGCAGAGCGCCAGCAATTGCCCACGCGGCGAGCGCCAACAGGATGTGGCCGATAATGCTGGAGGAGAACAGTAGGACCGTGCCGTAACCGACCGGGATTACCTGCCCCGCCTCTGACCATCGACCTCCTCCGTCGAGACTGTAGAATTAGTTTGTCGAAAACGCCGTTGCAATTCCCACGACCACCCCGGCGAGCGCGAATCGCCACCACTGCCATTGCCTGTAGCGACCGATGACGAAGAACGCCTCGCACACTGCCGCATATATCAACGCGAACGGGATCAGCAGCGGCCCGAACGGAGTGAACGTGGCGCCCACGAGCCCAGCGATTCCCGCAACGATGATCCCTGCGAGTGGCAGACGAAACAGCGCGAGGCCGAGCAACGGGATGAGGATGTAGATGCCAAGGAATCCGACGTACAGGATCGGGAGAGTGAGCTGAATCGTCACCTCCAGATAAGTGATCAGGGCGAACAGCATGCTGCACGCGGCGCCGACGGCTGCTGCTATTACCAAGTTGCGTGTCGTGAACATCCCGCGCACACCTGAGTGTCTCCGACCGATATTCGTCCGCATCACACATCTCCATATCCGCGAATCTGTATTCGCTTATAAGGGTAGCCTAACTTAATTCGAGTGGTCAATCGAAATTTGGAGCGGGTCGGCTACCGATTCGTGCATGTTTGGGCTGGCGGGGTAACGGCTCATCGTCGTCGTGATCGTTGCGTATACGAGCAGCTGCCCCCTCTCGAAGTAACCTTCCTACGTCCCACGTGGTGCTCTTCCGTGAACCACCTGAGCGCGACTCGGAGAAGTCACGGGATGGTTGAGGCCGCAGCTGGTGGGATGAGATTCATGCGTGTGGGCGCTTTTGTGCTTCCACATCTGGGTGGGCGCGTTCCAAGGACATCGATCTGTCCGCGCACTTTCATCGGATCAGACAGGTTTGCGGAGCGTGATTGCGACGTGTGATTGCGACATCGCGGCTGCCTCACCGATGCGCGGCTCTTCCGATTCTCCTGATCTCTTCAGCGATCAGTTCGGGCTCGCTGAGCGGGACGTTATGACCGGAGTGCTCGGCGATGACGTGTCGCCCGTGCGGGGATTGGGCGGCACGGTGGGCGGCTGCGGCATTCGAGGCGGCGCGGACACGGCGAGGCATTCCGTCCTTGCCTGTGGTGAGGCCTCCGGAGATGACCGTGACCGGGATTTCCCCCAGCTCGGGCGGATATTCCTGCCAGGCGTGGAGCTCGGAAAGAAAAGTGCGCGCTTGACGGCGCTGGGTGCGCACGACCGAGGGGAGGAAGGCCTCCTGGTGCAGGTCTTCGCGGACGTCGTCGGGCATGCCCTCGCCGATGAACCGGAACATCCGCTCGAACAGGCCCAGCCTTGCGAGCAGCGCCGCGCCGCTGAGCGCGATCTTCTCACCGAGACGGAAAGGCAGCTTGAACAGGAAGTCTGCGGCCTCATCGGTGGGATCGACCAGCACGATCCCTGCGATGCGGTCAGGGCGGCCGACGGCGGCCAAGCGCACGATGGGGCCGCCCGCGGAGTGGCCGACGAGGATGAACGGGCCGGCGCCGAGGCCGTCAAGCAAGTCATTTAGGTCGTCAGCCATCCTCTCCAGCGTGCGACCGCTCGGGTCTGGTTCGGAACGGCCGAGGCCGGCGCGGTCGTAGACGACGGCGGGGGCGAACTCGGCGACCCGGGTTTGTACGAGCGCCCATGTAGACCGAGTCGCAGCGGACCCGGCTTCGAACACGACGGTCGGCACCTCGGCTTCCCGGTCGCCGGGCCCGGGCAGCATCATCGCGTACAGGTGGCGTCCATCGCGGGTGGGAATCTGGATCGGTCGGCCTTGGGTGTGCATTCGTCCGCCTATACGTCCGGGGCTGCGGCCGGTGCCCGCTCAGCGTCGGAGGGCCGGAGTGTGCTGGTGCGGAATCGGGGGTGGAGGAGGACGAACAGTGTGACGATGAGCATGATGAGGGTGCCGACGATGATCGGCAGGGGCGCCCACAGGCCATAGAGAGTGGTGCCCGCGGTGGGGGCGATGACGAAAGTGAATCCGGTGGTGGCCGCGACCAGCCCGGCGAGTCCGCCTTGCTCTTCGCGGCTGACCAGCAGCGTGGGGCCGGCGGTGTAGCCGGGCATGGCGGTGCCCAGACCGAAACCGATGAGCAGGATCGCGAGGAACAATGAGACCGGCCCGATATCGGGGACGAGCAGCGCGAAACCTGCGAGGGCGATCAGTCCGCCCACGCGCAGTAGCGTCGGTGGGGTCCAGCCGCTGCGCGGCACGACGGCGGCCTGGGCGAGAACCATGCCGATTCCCGCGGCGAGCAGCGCACCCCCGGTCACCAGTCCAGTGGTGGCCGCGTCCAGATGCAGACGATCTTGGACAATGAACCCGGTGATGACCTGGATGAAGCCGAGCGCCGTGAACATGCCGAACCCGGCGAGCAGGAACGGCCAGATGCGCGAGTCCAGGGGGCTGACCTTGGCTGGGCGTTCGATGAGTTCGTGGCGGGGTTCGCGGCGCAGCCGGAACGCCAGGAGCACGAGGCCGACAGCCAGCAGCACGGGCACCGCGATGAGCGGGGTGATGAGCCCCGCGGCGGACAGCACGCCGCCCAGGACGGAGCCGCCGATCATAGCGACCCCCTGCACAGCGCCGACCCCGGCCATGCCCTTGACCCTGGCCGTCTCATCCGTTGTGACGTCGGCGATGTATGCCTGAGCGGTGGGTGGTACCGCCGCCAGAGCTGTGCCGAATCCGATCCCGCGCAGTAGGACGAACCACAGGAACAGGGTGGTACCGGTGACCAGGCCGCTCATCCCGAGCTGCGCAAGCACCGCGAACAGTGTCATCGCGACGGTGCCCAAGGTGAACGCGGCCACGAGCACGGGCTTGCGCCCCCACGACTGAGAGCGTCGGCCCCAGAACTGGCTGGTCGCGACGACCATGACCGCCGCGACGCTGATGGTGACACCGATCTGCCATTCGGCCAGCCCTACCTCGCGTGACAACGGCGCGATGATCGGGTTGAGAGTCATCTGACCGAGGTAGGCGAGGAACACCCCGGTCAGCAGCAGCGGAATCTGCGTCCGCTGCTGGGCCGCGTTGGCAGGGCCGATGCGAGGTTCGGTCATCTGGAGGGGTCCTTCACTCCTTGACTCAGGGATCGGGTCATGGGCGAGCCCCGGGTGCGAGCTCCTGTTCGATGCCGGTCAGGACGATGCGCAGCTTGCCGCGGAACCACACCACCGGCTCCTCCCGAATCGCCCGGACCATCTCGTCCCTCAACTGCGCAGTCACCTCATCGACGCCGAGGTGGTCCGAGTCGCCGTGTGTCGAATCGCGATGCGCCGACCAATGGCGCTCCATCGTCTGTCGCACGGGCAGAAACTCCGCTTCCAGTGCCCCTGCCAGCGTCTCGACGCCGCGGCGGCTGTCGGCTACGAGATCGAACACCAGGTCTACGGCGAGCACCGCGTTGCGGGGCGTGAAGCCCCGATTCACCAAGGCTACACCGACGCGGTCGGACAGCTGGATCATGGATGCCGGGATCACGCCCCGTGTTGCTTCCAGCACCGCCCCGGGGTGTGCTTCCCAGGCGTGCCAGGATGCGAGTGCCCAGCGTTCCAGCAGTGGCCGCCAGGATCCGTCGAGGTCTGGCCATTTGGTTCGCCGCAGCGCCAGGTCCAGGCCCAGCCGCACCAGCTCGTCCCGGTTCGCCGCGTGCCGGTAGAGTGTCGCCTGCCCCACGCCGAGGCGGCCTGCCACAGCGGCGAAGGTCAGGCCCGTGAATCCGGTCGCCAGCACGGCTTCCGCGATCGCATCCCCGGCCAACGCCTGGGGGCGGCCTGGGCCACGCTTCGCAGGACGATCCGATACTTGATTGGTAAGGGTCACCTTACTAGGTTATGAGAGTTGACTCTCATAATCAAGTTGCTGGGCTCCAACGGGTATATATCATTGAGGACATGGATCGATGGAGGATTTTTGTGACAGGCGCAGCGATGCTCGCTCTGGCCGGGTGCGCCGCCGAAACGCCTCAGTGCACTGCGATCGGGTCACCGGCCGGGCTCAGCCTCGAGATTGCCGCGCCTCTTGCCACAACCGCCACGCAGGTGGATATGCAGGTCTGCTGGGACGGTGAATGCTACAGTCCCGCAATAGAATTGCTGCCATCCTTGACATCCGAGCCGCAGGACTGCACCGGTCCCGAACCGGATGACAGTTGCTCGGCAAAACAGGTTCCGGCCGGTGGAAAGCACGGCTTTGCGGAAATGCCAGAATTACCAGCGGCAGAGGTCGAGGTAGCTGTGACTCTCCACGACAGTGCAGGCACGCAAGTATTCCACGATATGACCATTGTCATGCCAGAACCAACCTACCCCAACGGGCCGCAGTGTGCCGCTGACGGAGTGCAGGCTGCGCTTATAGCTGAGAGGACTCAGCTTCGCCAGGCATCGTAACCCGAGCAGTCCCCTCGACTGCTCACATTCCGCGGCAGATATCACGTGGAGCGCTACCTGGAGCGAGGTTTACTGTGCGTCTGGCCCGACGGCGGGGACGCGCAGGAGAAATCCCGGCTAAGACGATGCCACTTCGGTGTACAGGGGTGGAGCCGGTCTCCAGTCATTGCGCGGCAGAATCAGGGCCTGCGCGATTCGGGTACGACAAAGTTGGAAGCGGAGTCTGATCGCAGACGGCGGGCCTGCCTGGCTGTATTCGCTGGTGTTGTTGTGCTGCTGGAATGCCTTGAAGTTTGTCATCATGGGGCCGGTCAGCGCTGTTCTTTTACTTCGGGTAGGTGCACGTGAATCGCGCACCCGTCGCAACGAGCACAAGGTTCTCTTGTCCGCGGCCTGAGGCGTCTGCCCGGTGCGCCGCTAAGCGCACCTTCTCGGTGACTTCAACCGAGAGGACCAGCTCATGAAAACGAGACTGATCTGGCGACCGACGAGCACACGGCGCGGATGGTGCTGTCAATGATTGCGGAGCCGAACGATTCCACGACTGGACGGCTCCTTACACGAGTGGATGCAGGTGAGACGATCCGGCTCCTTGAAACCGAGAATACGGTTCCTGTCCTCGGTCGGGTGGACGGCACGATGTGGCGGGAACGGCTCACTCCGAGAGTTTCTGCGGAGTCCGTGACAGAACAGCTCCGACAGGTGGAACTACTCGGGATTGAGGTTGTGATTCCTGGGGATCGGCATTGGCCAGCTGGGTCTGCTGTTTGGCTGACTCCTTGACTCAACCAAAGCCTCAGCAGACCCTACCGTTTCCCAATATACTGCAGCTCGTTTGCTGTGGCGGCGGACGCGTGCTTCCTGGTACCGGACGCGAGCCAGGAGGACGACGCTGATGGGTCCCATGAGGATGAATTTCAGCGCATTCCACAGGAAGAGAAAGAAGGCCAGGTAGAGCCATTCGCTCCACCCGTGCCCAATGAGAATGGTGCAGGAGACGGCGGCGAAGAGGTAGACGCCGCCGAGGAGCATCGCGGGGAGACCCCATTTTAGGCCGCGCCGGGTGCGGATTTTGTCGAGGAGGATGTTCGTTGGCATCCACCGGCGCAGGAACACGCGGGTGCGGATGCTGGCATTCCATAAGCGGCTGATCAGCATGGTCGGGGTCTCACTTTCACGCACAGGAGTATCGAGCTGGTGTGGCTGGTCCTGTGTGGGTGAGTGCCCGATGCTCTGGGCGGTCTGCGTTGCCGAAACCCTGGGGCTCGACTCGGCGTGTGGTTTTTCCTGCCACCACTGATTCTACGCGGTCGCCGGCATTTCCGGTAGGGCTGCGGTTCTTGGCCGGTCGAGCCTGCCGTGCTGGGCGGGGTCGTACCTGTCTGCTGGCGGTACCTCGGTCTGGGGTTGCTGCCGTCTCACCAGGAGGCAACCACGTGATGTGGTGCAGAAAGAGGTATGGAATGCGATCTCAATCATCCCCAATATCCCGGGACCCGGGCGATGTGCCTGGGAGTCCACGACACCGGTTCCGGCACCGCGTACGGCAGTTCGGTGGCCTACTCGCCGCAACGGCGGTGCTCGTCACTGGCGGCGTCATCGCCGCAGGGCCCGCATCGGCGGCCTCGGTCGGGCCAGGCCACGGCGACCTCAACACGACCGGCACGGTCGGGGCGTTCATCGCCGAGTCTGATGGTCGCCAGGTGTATTGCATGGATGCGGGAGCGCCCGCGCCGTGGAATATGACGAGCGGGCCAACGACGGTCACTGACCTGACGAGTTACACCGGGCAGCAGCTGTCACCGACGACGCTTGCGAAGTTGAACTATGTGATGGCGAAGTGGGGCGACTCCACCAACCCCGACATCACCGCAGCGGTGCAAATGTATGTGTGGGCCGAAGCCGACCCCGTGACATATCAAGCTCAGGGCGGACAGTCGTGGGCGCTCACCCGGGTACCGGCCGCGCACCAGTCGACCGTGTTGGCAAACCTCGCCACGATGTATGCCGACGCGAATGCGAATCATGCGGTGAACCCATCCGTGGATGTGGTGATCTCGATGGCCGATCAATACAACGGCACCCTCACCGTCAATGTGTCACCAACGGCGCTGAATGGGAGCGTGGTGCTCACGGATGCGACCTTCATCGACGGCACCACCTCAAAAGCGCTAGGAACCGGCACGTACCCGATCGTGGGGAAACCAGCCGCCGGTGTACCTGAATATCGGGTGACCGCGTCCGCGTCGTACAGCGGTGTCGGGCTCGGTGCTCGGGTGAATCTGTATGAGACACCCGGGCAGCAGCGGCTCCTTGCAAATGGGACACCCGCAGCGGTGACCGCGACTGCGCAGACGCTGTGGATTGCGCTGGATTTCCAGCCCGTGATCGGCACCCAAGTCGCCGCAAAGTACGTGGCCGAAGGTGACAGCTTCACCGACATGCTCACCGTGTCGACGGTTGGCGTCGGCTCGTGGATCCATGTTGATGGCAGCCCGGTTCCGCTGACTGCCCAGGGCACGCTCTACGGCCCGTTTGATGAACAGCCCGCCGAGTCAGAATCAGTCCCCGATGGCGCTCCGGTCGTGGGCACCGAGACACTGGTGTTGAATCGGGGAACCGGCGAGTACGCCTCTGCCGGTTCCCTCACCGCGACCGAGTCTGGGTTTTACACGTGGGTGTGGGGCATCGATAAAACCGCACAGGGTGACAGCGGGAAGTACATTCGTGGATCGTTCACCGACTGGTTTGGTCGGGTCGCAGAAACTCACGTGACTCCGTTCCAGCCCGGAGCCGTCTCGAAAACCGATGCACGGCTCGCGCTCCCTGGTGATGAGGTGACCGACACGATCACCGTGTCATCCACGAATGGGGCGTGGCTGCGAATCGACGGCGACTACATCCCCGCAGTCCTCGATGGCACCGCCTACCAAGTGCCCGGCACGCTGCCGCCCCTCGAGCAGCCGGGCGTGGCCTCTGACGCAACGGTGATCGGTGAGGTGCAGGTTACCGCGACCGGCCCCGGCACCTACACGTCACCGCCGGTGGCGCACCCTCATGCGGGGTTTGTGACGTGGGTGTGGGAAGTGCGTCTGACCAGTCAGCCCGACGAATATCGGGACTACATCGCCAACGACTGGGCGGATAACTACGGGATTCCGCTCGAATCAACCAGCGTGCGCTGGCCCATCAGCGTGACATCGGAGGTGCGAGAGTTGATTCGTCCCGGGAATAATGGAGACAGTGAAGCCACGGAAAGGACTTCCCCGTC
>JAKDKP010000630.1 GCA_030453285.1 Propionibacteriales bacterium | reverse complement strand
CGCCGGTTTGCCCGGCGAGGCAGAGCGGGGAGAGTCGGCTCCACGTCTGCACGTGAGCTTCTTCTGCTCCAACGGTCACGAAACCCGCCCTGCCTTCGCGATCGAGGCGGCAATCCCCGAGGAGTGGGATTGCCCGCGGTGTGGATTGCCGGCCAACACCGATGCCGAGAACCCTCCTCCGCCGCCGAAGATTCTGCCGTACAAGACCCATCTGGCCTACGTGAAGGAACGCCGTTCCGACCGCGAGGCCGAGGCCATCCTGGCCGAAGCGCTGGCCGGCCTGCGCGCCCGCCGCAAGCGCGGCGACGTCATCTATTGACCCCAGCGGGTCATCCAGCCCTGCGCCGAACGACCACCACGGTGTCACCCACGATGGTGGGGTCGCCGTCAGGACCGATGGCTGATCGTTCCCGCACCTCGGCCAGGAGCACCGTCCACTGTTCATCGTCCAGGGCCAGCATCGCCAACTCCTCCGCCGGCGAGGGCAGGTCGAGATGATCATGGCCGCGCTGGACGGGCGTTTCCGCGTGCTGATGATCATGATGATGTGACCCTCGCGGACCTGCTGCATGGGAGACGATCACGAGCACACCACCGAGAGCCACCGCTTGGCTGGCCCGCTGCAGCACCGCTGACCGTGGCAGATGGACGGGCGAGGCGAGGAAGCTCGCAGCGATCAGGTCGTAGCTGCCTTGGGGGAAGTCGGTCGCCAGGTCCAGCTGCTGCCAGGTGATCATGGCGTCGGGGACTCCACGGGATCGCCCGGCCTCGGCGGCACGCACGAGGGCCGTCGCCGAGACGTCGACGCCGGTCACCTGCCATCCGGCCTCAGTCAGCCAGAGGGCATCGGCCCCCTCACCGCAGCCGAGGTCGAGGGCTCGTGGCGGGTGCTGACTCGTACGGGGATCGATGCCGAGTTCGGTGACGACATCGGTCAGTGTGCGGTTCGCGGCCCCGGTCCAGATCTGGTCATGCTCGCCGTAGCGTGCCTCCCAGAAGGCGCGTACCTCCTGCTGGTCGCGGGTCATCGGGCAACCTCGGCGACGGCGCGGTCGAAGTCCTCGGTGACCAGGTCGGCGTTGATCATGCTGCCGGCCATCGTTCCGGCAGCGGCAGAGATCGGTACGTTGGCCATCGGGTTGACCACATTGCCTGCCGCCCAGATGCGGGGATGGCTGGTACGACCGGTGGGGTCGACGGTGATGAAGGCGCCAAAGGGCTGTTCGGTCCGATCGAGACCCAGGTCGGCCACCGTTCCATCGATCGGCTGCAACTGACCAGCGGTGAATACGGCATCCACGCCAATCTGATCACCTCCGTCGACCTGGAGTGCGGTCATCGTGCCCGTCGCGTCACGCACCACGGCGCGGATCGGGCGAAGATCAACAACCACGCCACGGGCAGCGAGAGTGGCTTCGTCGGCTGCGCTGATCGGTCCGGCACCGGCGGCGAAGAAGGTCACCTCGGGGCTCCATTGACGAATCAGTTGGGCTTGGTGCAGGGCCATCGGCGAGGTGGCCAGCACCGCCAGCCGGCGCCCCCGTACCTCCCAGCCGTGGCAGTACGGGCAGTGCAACACGTCTCGACCCCAGCCCTCGGCCAGGCCCGGAATGTCGGGCAGCGCATCGCGGACTCCGGTGGCGAGCAGCAGCCGGCGAGCCGTGATGGTGGTGCCATCACCAGTGGTGACCGCGATCGAAGGACCGGTGTCGGCGACGGAGACGGCGCTGGTGTCGAGCACCGGGACGCCGTACGCGGAGACCTCGGCCCGGCCACGGCTGAGCAGGTCGTACGGGTTGGTGCCGTCGTGACCCAGTACGCCGTGCATCTGGTGGGCGTATCGGTTGCGTGGCGTGCCGGTGTCCAGCACCACGGTGTCGCGGAGCGCCCGGCCGAGCATGAGCGCTGCGCTCAGTCCGGCAATGCCTGCGCCGACGACGATGACGTCATGATCAAGAGTGTCCATGGATCCATGATGCGAGCTACGTGCTAGAATCACAAACCGCGTTGCTGAAACAGCAATTTCGACAATCGGCGCCTGCCAGCGACCAAGGAGGCACAGCATGACCGACACCACCCTTGAGCAGATCG
>JAKDKP010000053.1 GCA_030453285.1 Propionibacteriales bacterium | reverse complement strand
GGCGTAGGTCATTCGCGGGAAGGGCGTCGGGAGGTCGACACCGATCGTCGACCAGACCGCCTTGGCGATCGCCTCGCCGAGCTCGAGCACGTCGTCCTGCTCGACGAAGCTCATCTCGATGTCGAGCTGGGTGAACTCCGGCTGCCGGTCGGCGCGGAAGTCCTCATCGCGATAGCAGCGCGCGATCTGGTAGTAGCGCTCCATGCCGGCCACCATCAACAGCTGCTTGAACAGCTGCGGGCTCTGCGGCAGGGCGTACCAGCTGCCCGGAGCCAGGCGTGCCGGTACCAGGAAGTCGCGGGCGCCTTCGGGAGTTGACCGGGTCAAGGTGGGGGTCTCGATCTCGACGAACTCGTGCGCGGCCAGCGCTTCACGCGCGACCCGACTGACCTCCGAACGCAGTCTGATGGCCGCACCCTGAGCCGGCCGGCGCAGGTCAAGATAGCGGTACTTGAGCCGCGCCTCCTCGCCGACGGTTACCCGCTCGTCGATCTGGAACGGCAGCGGAGCAGAGGGGTTGAGCACCTCGAGCTCGGCGATCGCCACCTCGATCTCACCGGTCGGCAGATCGGGGTTGGCGTTGCCCTCGGGCCGAGCCTCGACGACACCGGTCACCTTGACACAGAACTCGTTGCGCAGATCGTGCGCGCCGGAGGCGGCCAGCACCTCGTCGCGGACCACCACCTGGCAGACGCCGGAGGCATCTCGCAGGTCGATGAAGGCAACACCGCCGTGGTCACGGCGGCGGCCAACCCAGCCGGCCAGGGTCACGGACTGCCCGGCGTGTTCGGCACGCAGGCTGCCTGCGGTGTGGGTACGGATCATGATCAGTTCCTCCTCAGGTCGGGTCGCTCCGACGGACCGCAGAAGGGAACGGACGCCGGGACGACGGCGGCCCGGGCAGGTGCGGGCGGGGGCCAGATCGCGGTGCCACCACACCTTCGCCGAGGAGTCCTCGGCCTCTCGTCGGTACGCCGTACGCGCGGATCACGACTGTCGCAGAACTTCTCGCCGACCGGCGGGTCGTCACTCCGCCACCGTTGATCATGATCAGCCTAACCCGAGGCAGACCGGCACCCAAGCCCATTTGCCGGGACCGGGCCTCAGCCGATCAGGACAGCTCCGCCCAGGGCCACCGCCGAGACCAGGGCGGTCGACAACACCGCCAACGCAGCCGGGCGCCAACCCACCCGGCGAAGCCGAGCGAGCCGCACCCCGCAACCCAGGGCGAACATCGCGGCGGTGAGCAGCACCGTCTGCAGCACCTGTCCCACATCCAGAACCGGTGCGGGAACGGCGCCAATCGTGCGCAGGATGGCCGCAGCCAGAAATCCCAGCACGAACACTGGCACGATCGGTGGGCGACGCACCAGCGTCGAATCCGACTGCTGCCGCGCCAGATGGCGCCGTTGCCGAGCGGCCAGAACGCCGAGCACCGGAGCCAGCATCAGCACTCGGGCCAGCTTCACCAGGATCGCCACACCCAGGGCCCCACCACCGACAGCGGTTCCGGCTGCCACCACCTGGGCCACCTCGTGGATCGCCGCGCCGGCGAAGATGCCCTGCTGGTCGGGGGTCAGGCCGAGCCAGCCACCCAGCAGCGGAACGATCGGGATCATCACCGTGCCGAAGACGACGACCAACGCGACCGCGGCCACCACCTCCTCGTCCTCGGCATCGATCACACCCTCTGCGGCAGCCACGGCCGATGCCCCGCAGATCGAGAACCCGCAGGCGATCAGCAGCCGTTGCTCGAAGCGGATGCCCAGTCGCCGCCCCATCCACAGCGTCCCCAGCACGCCGACACCCACCACGACCACCACCAGGATGATCACTCCTGGGCCCATCGCCGCCACCGCACCGAGGGACAATTGCAGGCCGAGCAACACCACGCCGGCCCGCAACAGCCGCTTTCCGGCCACCTCGAGCCCCGGATCGAGAACGGTGGGCAACGGCACCAGGTTGCGCACCAGCACGCCCAGCAGGATCGCCACCAGCAGCGGACTGATCGTCGGCCCGGCCAGGCGGGACCCGATCACGACAGGCACGGTGACGGCAGCGACGAGCGCCAGCCCCGGCGCAAGGCTGGACACCTGCGTACGCGGAGACTGAAGAGAGGCTGTCCTGGTCATGCTGTCCACCGTGCCCGATCTGTCGACTGCTGGGCCCTGTCAGTCCTACATCGGGTCATGCAGTTTCGAAATGGCTGGTCGTGAACGACATATCATCGGTGCATGACCCGACATTGGCCCGACCTGGCCGTCCTTGACCTGCTGGTCGCCGTTTCCGAGCACGGCGGACTGAGTGCGGCGGCCCGTGCCGTCGGGATGGCCCAGCCCAATGCGAGCCGGGCCCTGACCCGACTGGAAGCCCATCTGGGCCTCATCCTCCTGCGCCGCTCGCACACCGGATCCACGCTGACCGATGAAGGCATCGTGGTGGTCGACTGGGCACGGCAGGTGCTCACCGCCGCCGACCGATTGCTGATCGGGACCGAGGCCCTGCATGCCCGCCACCGAAGCGAGGTGAGCATTGCGGCTTCGATGACGATTGCCGAGCATCTGCTCCCGGCCTGGCTCACCGAACTGCGGCGCCAACAGCCCGAGACCCGGATCAGCGTTGCGGTCCACAATTCCGACGAGGTGTTCAGCCGGGTCCGGGATCGGTCGTGCCCGATCGGATTCGTCGAGTCGCCGCGCATCCCCAAGGGTCTGCAGTCCCTCACCGTCGCGCGCGATCGCCTGGTGGTCGTGGTCGCCAGCGACCATCCGTGGGCGCGGCGACGGCGGCCGCTGAGCGCCCAGGAATTGGCGGCCACTCCCCTGGTCGTACGGGAGGAAGGGTCGGGTACGCGGTCAACCCTGGAATCGGTGCTGGCTCGCCACGAGCGCGTACCCCCGACCCTGGAGCTCACCAGCAACACCGCCGTCCGTGCCGGTGTCGCCTCCGGTGCCGGGCCGGCCGTGCTCAGTGTGCTGTCGGTGCACACCGCCCTGCGCTCGGGAGAACTGCGGGCCGTCCCGGTGGCCGACCTCGACCTGCAGCGGCGGATGCGTGCGGTCTGGTTGCCGCCGACGCGGCCAGACGGTGCAGCCGACGATCTCGTACGGATCGCGCAACGCCTTGGTGCCGAACAGCATTGACCCGAGGCAACGACTCAGGTCTGCATCGTCACCTGGTAGACGGTGCCCTTGCCCATGTTCTCGTTGGTCACCATCGCGTACACCTCCTCGCCGGCACCGTCGAGCTCCCACAGGTACCCGTCGAGATCCAGATCGGTCGCCACTTCTTCGTACGACCACGGCGCCTTCCCGGGCGTGGCGGCGAGAATCTTGCCGCGCCAGTCCGACACCAGCACCTTCCCATCCAGTTCACCCCAGGCTTCGCCGCGGACCGCTACCACGCCGCTGGCAATCACCCCGATGCCCGAGTCGTACTCCATCGACGGTGGCGTGATGGCCAGTCCAGCCTCGGTCGTCTGGCACTGCGGCACCACCGTGCCGTCCTGCCAACAAGCGGGCGTACGAGAGGGAAGGTCGGGGTAGCCGCCGTTGTCTCCCGCCAGAGGGGACCACACGTGTTGGGCGGACTCGGTGAACATCGGCTCGGCGATCAACATCCCCCACTCGTCGTCGAAATCGGCTCGCCACGGGTTGCGGTAGCCCATCGACAGCACCCGGGGATCTCCACCTCCTGAGGCGTACGGATTGTTCTTGGCCGGGGTCAGCTTGCCGTTGGCCTCCGGCCGGATGCGCAGCACCTTGCCGGCCAACTGTCGAGAATCCTGAGCCGCCTCATCACCCGTCCCCGAGCCGAGCCCGATGAACAGATAGCCGTCGGCATCGAAGGCGATGTCACCACCGACGTGATCCTTGGTCCGCGAAGGCACGGCCAGCAGCTCGGTCCCCGAGTCGGGATCGGCGACCAATGTCTTGGTGTCCACGGTCCAGCGGCGCAACACACTCACCTGTCGGGTGCCGGACGGATTGCCCCGCCGAGGCTTTTCGGTGGCGAAGGTATAGAGGTTTCCGGTCTTGGCGAAGTCTGGGGCCAGTGCCACTCCGGCCAACCCCAGCTCCAACGAGGAATCGGTTGGCGGCATCACGTCGCGCCGGATGTCCAGCAGCGGCTGGGGCCGCAGATCACCGTCATCCAGAACCCGGACCGTCCCGTGTTGATCACTGATCAGCAGGCGTCCGTCACCGACCGGAATGGCGTTGCGGGGCACCTTGAGTTCATCGGTCACCGGCGTGAACGTGAGCCTGCCACCCGGCGGCGCGCCGGATGTGCTCGCCGCGGACACCGGCGTGGACTCCGACCGTGCACCGGTGGAGTCTCCACCACCGGAAGCACATGCCCCCAACGTCAGGACGATCGAGATGGTCAGGGCTGCACGTCGTGCTGGTTGCCTCATGCCTCGGCAGACTACTACGTGCTCGTAGTAATTGGTGCCTCACCGGCTGATCAACGTCGGTGCACTACGCTCCCGAGAATGGCGGACAAACGCAGATGGGAACCCACCCCCTTCCTCGACGCATTCGTACTGGATCGTGCCATGGCCCGGTTGCTCACTCGCGCCTTCGCCGATGCTCCGATCAACCCGGTCGACTACGCCCTCTACTCCTCGATCGCCCTGTTCTCCTCAAGGGCCGAGGAGAACTCCTCCGATGCCGAGGACAACGATGTGACCGCCACCCAGCTCGCCAACGACCTGAAGGTCCCGCTGACCACCATGACCGACTGGATCGCCGGGCCCGTACGCCGTGGTCACGTGGTCCGCCGCCGATCCGACCGGGACGGCCGCGCCTGGGCGCTCTCCCTGACCCCCGCCGGATCGGAGGCCCTGGCTGGTGGGCGGACGGCCTTCGGTCGGGCGTACGAGGCCTTCCTGCAGCACACCACCGTCGACCCGGACGAGCTCAGCACGACATTGACCGCCATGGCACACGCCGTCGCCCGCGCCGCCGAGGACCTCGACTGAGGCCGATCCCATCGCAGAGGGACTCAGGCTGGGGTCGCCCGCACCTGAGGTCGTACGGCGTCGGGCGCCGGTTGCCAAGTGGCCGGGTCGGCAGGCGCCTGCTCACCGGTCCTGATGTCCTTCACCTCACCCGCGGCACCGGACCCGGCAGAGCCGAACCACACGTACGGGATCCCCCGCCGGTCGGCGTGGCGGATCTGCTTGCCGAACTTGTCCGCCTTGGGCGCCACCTCACTGGCGATCCCTCGGGCGCGGAGCTGCGTGGCCACCTCGACGGCCCGCCCTCGCGACTCCTCGTCGTCGACGGCCACCAGGACACAGGTCGGCACCGGGCGGCTGGCGCCGTACAGACCCTTGTTGATCATGGGAACCAGCATCCGGCTGATGCCGAACGAGAAGCCGACACCGGGGTAGGTTCGCTTGCCGTCATTGGCCAATTGGTCATACCGCCCGCCCGAGGCGACCGAACCGAGCGACTCGAGGCCGGCCAGTTCGGTCTCGAAGACCGTTCCGGTGTAGTAGTCCAGTCCGCGAGCGATGCTCAGGTCGGCCACGACCCGCCCAGGGACAAGCGCGTTCGCTGCCCGCACCAACTCCGACAACAGCGCCAGGCCCTCATCGAGGAGATCGGAGGTGACACCGAGCGCTCGTACACGATCGACGAAGGTCTCATCGGCCGTTCGGATCCCGGCCAGCGCGAGACACTGTCCGGCCGCCTCGGCCGACAGCCCCAGCTCGGAGACGAGTTGGGCGGCCACCTTCTCGGGACCGATCTTGTCGAGCTTGTCGACGATCCGCAGCACAGCCGGGGTGTCGGTGACGCCGAGCCCGCGATAGAAGCCCTCCGACAGCTTGCGGTTGTTGACCCGCATCACGACCGTGGGGAAGCCCAACTCGGTGTGCAACCGCTCGAACCCGTCGAGGGCGGCCAGCACGATTTCGGTGTCGTGGTGGTCGCCGAGGGTGTCGGCACCGACGATGTCGAGGTCGGCCTGGGTGAACTCGCGATAGCGGCCCTCCTGCGGGCGCTCCCCACGCCACACCGTCTGCACCTGGTAGCGGCGGAACGGGAACTGCAGGTGGCCGGCATTCTCCAGCACGTAGCGCGCGAACGGCACGGTCAGGTCGTAGTGCAGGCCGAGCCGATCGGTGGACTCATCCTCAGCGTGCAGTCGCCGGACGACGTAGACCTCCTTGTCGATCTCCCCCTTGCCGGCCAGCACCTCCAGCGGCTCCACCGCTCGCGTGGCGATCGAGCCGAACCCGTGCAGCTCGAACACGCCGGTGAGCACTTCGAGGACGCGCTGCTCGACGATCCGGTCGCCGGGCAGGAATTCGGGGAAGCCGGAGAGCGGCTTGGGGCGTGGCATGGATGATCCTCGTTGTCGACGGTGCTTCTTCGGATGTACGGGAGGCGTCGGGAAAGCCTAGGTCAGGTATGAGTGCGCCAGGTACGGGTTTGTCCGCCGCTCCCGCGCCATCGTTGTCTGCAACCCATGGCCCGGCAGCACGACGCGGCTGTCATCGACACCGAGCACAACATCGACCAGCGTCTTCCGCATGGCCTCCTCCGACCCGCCGGGCAGGTCGGTCCGGCCGATCGCGCCGGCAAACAGCACATCACCCGACAGCAGCACATCGGGGGCGTTCGGCCCACGACCGGGGTTGGCGACCTCGTACAACACCGAACCGGGCGTGTGGCCCGGTGCATGGCGAACGTCAAAGCGTAGCCCGGCCAGGCTCAGCTGGTCACCGTCGGACAGTTCATGGACCTGTGCCGGTTCCGGCAGCGTGCGTGACCCGAGCAACTGCTCGACCAGCGGCGCCAGGTCAGATCCGAGCCCGGCCACCGGATCGGTGAGCAGCCCCCGATCGTCGGCGTGGATCCAGCAGCCGATGTCGTACGTGGCGCAGATCCGATGCGCCTCGGCAATGTGGTCGAGGTGACCATGCGTGGCGAGCACAGCGACCGGCGTCAGCCCTTGCGACTCGACGATGGTCTCGACGACGGCGGCGGCGTCCGGACCAGGGTCGACGATCACACACGCAGACCGCTCGACCGGCGCAATCACGTAACAGTTGGTCTCCCACGGACCGGTGGAAAAGGATGCGATGAGCACGGTTGGCACCCTATCGGGCAAGATTGGGCCCATGAGTGACCTGGCTGACGCAGAGAAGTTCGGACGAGTCGATCCCGACGGCACCGTGTACGTGAAGACGGCCGACGGTGAGCGCAGCGTCGGACAGATCCCCGACACCGATCCGGCCGAGGCACTGGACTTCTATGTGAAGCGGTTCCGTTCCCTGGAGGTCGAGGTCGGCTTGCTGGAGGCCCGCCTCACGTCGGGCACGCTGTCCCCCGACGAGGCGGCCGGCTCGATCAAGAAGGAACGCAAGGCGATTCTGGCGGCCAATGCCGTTGGTGACCTGGCCGGCTTGGCGGCCAAGTTGGATGCCCTGACCCCCAAACTCGACGAGCAGCGTGCCGTACGCAAGGCCGAGAAGGCCAAGCAGCAGGAGAAGGCCCGCGCCGAGAAGGAAAGCTACGTTGCCCAGGCCGAGAAACTGGCCGGCGGCAACGACTGGCGTGGTGGTGTCAACAAGTTCCGTGACCTGCTGGAGAAGTGGAAGGCGGTGCCGCGCCTGGACCGCGCCACCGATGACGAGCTGTGGCATCGATTCTCCACCGCGAGGACGACCTACACGAAGCGTCGCAAGGCCCAGTTCTCCGAGCAGGCCACCAAACGCGACGAGGCGGCAACGATCAAGCGCCGGATCATCACCGAGGCCGAGGAGCTGTCCACCTCGACCGACTGGGGGCAGACGACCGGCGCCTTCCGCGACCTGATGACCCGCTGGAAGGAGGCCGGGGCGGCGCCACGCGCCATCGACGAGAAGCTGTGGCAGACCTTCCGGGGGCTGCAGGACACCTTCTTCAACGCCAAATCCGCGCAACTGGCCGAGCAGGACAAGGAGTTCGCCAGCAACCAGCAACTCAAGGAGGAGCTCCTCAGCCAGTACGAACCGCGGATCACACCGGCGCAGGACCTCTCCGCGGCCAAGACCGCCTACCGTGAGCTGGCCGACAAGTGGGCCGAGATCGGCAAGGTGCCGCGCGACGCCATTCGCCCCCTCGATCAACGCATGAAGGCGCTGGAGGCCTCAATCTCCGACGTCGAGACCGCGCAGTGGGAGCGTTCCAATCCCGAGGCGCGGGCGCGCGCCGAGGAGACGGCGGACAAGCTCCGCGACCAGATCGCGAGCTACGAGGAGAAGGCGGCCAAGGCCGAGAAGCGCGGTGACGATCGGGCGGCGACCGAGGCCCGCAAGGCCGCCGACACCTACCGGAGCTGGCTGGAGCAGGCCGAGGCAGCCGTGGCCGACTTCAGCGGCTGACCATGAGCTGGCAGCCGCCCTCGGGCGATCCGTTCGGTGCGGCGTCGGCAGTGACCCCGAGTCGGCACGATTCGTCGTCGCCCGACGTCGGCGGTGAGGAGAGTGACCAGGCGACCACGATCCGGCCCGTCGACCCCCTGACGACGCCCTCCGGTCCCGAGGCGGGGTACCCGCGTCCGTGGCCCGGGCCGCCCGGCAGTGACCCGGACGACTCCGTACCAACCGTCCTCGAGCCCGGTCACCGGGCACCCGGTGCCACCCCACCCAGCTCAGCCGGCACCGGATCGAACAACAGCCCCGACCACGCAGGGAGTGCCGGCTTCGGCGCGAGCCCTTTCGGCGGATTCGCCGGCGGCCTGTTCGACGACAATGTGATCGGCGGGGACACCGATCCGGTCACAGCGACGCTGGTGCAACCCACCGCGGCGGCACTGGGATCGGGGACCAGCGCGCCGCCGCCTCCCGCGCCCGACCCGCCATCCGCAGCCGGGGCGGACCCTGCCCGCGACCGATCGAGGCCGCCGACGAGTGATCGACCCATGCCGTGGTTCATCACCCGCACCACGGTGGGCCTGTCGGCCGGCATCCTCGGGCTTTTCGTCGGTCTGCTGCTGATCCCGGTCGTCGCTGCCCCGCCGCCGGCGCCAGTCGTACAGACCGTTGT
>JAKDKP010000629.1 GCA_030453285.1 Propionibacteriales bacterium | reverse complement strand
GGGGGGCCCCCCCCCGCGGCCGCCCGGGCGGCCGGGGTGGGTGTGGTGCTGGATCGGGTGGCGCCGGAGAACCTGTCCGAGCTGGGTACGCACCTGGGGCAGATGATGGCCGAGCGTGGTCTGGGGGAGTCGCCCCTGTTCGGGGTGCCCGAGACCGGCGTGGACGCCGACGGGTTGCTGCCGGTCGAAGCGGTTCAGCCGATCAAGAGCTGGCTGGCGACGCTCGCGTACGACCAGGCGTCCAGATCGCAGGTGGTGCACCAGACCCTGGACGGCGCGATCGCCAAGATCGTCGGGCAGGCTCCCGATCTGGTGCTGGCCGCGGACGAACAGGTGGACAACCTTGATCAACTTCGTGCCGAGGCGGATCACTCGTACGCCGAGGCGGTCCGGTCGATCGGGGTGCAGACCGCCGACGGCACCCTGTTGCGCGGTGAGGTGCTGACCCGCTGGCACGAGTTCGTCGGGACCGGGGAGTTCTTCCGGGCGCTGGAGCAGAAGATCAGTTGGCTGCGAGACCGGATCGCGCAAGTGGTGAGGGGCGAGCCGCAGGGCGCTGGCAACGTGAAGGTCGCCGTCGAGGCGGGGCTGGAGGCTCTCGTACGGGAGGAGGCCGAGGCCGCTGCCGAACGCGCCGAGGGCGCCTGGCAGGCCCACCCGGCCGGCCGTGCCGTCCTGGCGAACGATCCGGCGAACCTGAGTCGCTCGTCCCCGGATTTCGCCCGCGAGGCCGCCCGGGCGATCCGCGACTGGCAGGGCGATGTGCTCGACCTGGTGGCTGATGAGGGGATGGGCAAGCGTTCCAAGGCGCGCTTCCTGGCGTTCGGGGTGAACGCGTTGGGTGTGGCGCTGATGATCGTCGTCTTCTCCCAGACCGGCGGCCTGATGGGTGCCGAGGTGGGTGTGGCCGGTGGTACCGCGCTGTTGGCGCAGCGGGTGCTGGAGGCGGTGTTCGGCGACCAGGCGATCCGTAAGTTGGCCAACCGCGCCAAGGAAGACCTCGACGCCCGGGTGTCGCGACTGCTGTCGGCCGAGTTGCGGCGCTTCCACGCCGCCCTCGATGGGTTGGGAGTGCCGGAAGACCAGGCCGAACGGTTGCAGGTAGCGACCGAACGCGTGGCTCGGGCCAAGGGTCTCAAGGTGCACGTCCGCAGGCTGCCGCGCCGCCACGGCGAGGAGCTGCTGGCGATCGAGGCCCAACCTGTGGGGGAGGAAGAGGGCCCGGCGCGGAACACCACCCGGGCGGCCGCCGGCGATCGAGATCTTGAGTCCGGTGCCGAGCGGGCGGCTCTGTCCGCCACCGGATCGCATCGGCCCGCCCTGACGAATCGACCCACCGCAGCTGCCGGTACGGGGGGTGTGGCCGACCCTGCGGCGGACACCGGGCCCGATGAAGCCGGACCCGACGAAGCCGGACCCGACGAAGCCGGACCCGACGAAGCCGAGATCGTCGATGCCGAAATCGTGCCCTCGCCGAGGGAGCGCTGATGGCATCCGACCGGCACTCGCTCGTCTCCCGGCTGCGCGCCCTCGATGAGGCAGCCGCCCTGGCGCAGGGCCGACTGCCGGACGAGGCGGTGGACGCTGCGGCCCGGGTGTCCCGACTCGCCGAAGGGCGGCTGGCGGTGTCCGGCGACGCGACCGTTGTGGCCCTGGCCGGGGCGACCGGTTCGGGCAAGTCCAGCACCTTCAACGCGTTGCTCGGCGCAGAACTGTCCCAGCCCGGTGTACGGCGGCCCACGACCTCGCACGCGCTCGCGGCCGCGGTGGGTGCCGACGGGGCCGAGGAGTTGCTGGACTGGTTGGACGTACGACGGCGTCACCGTGTCGATCGTGTTCCGGGCGCCGACCTCTCCTCCCTGGTGTTGTTGGATCTGCCGGACCACGACTCGACGACCGAGGCGCACCGCAGCGAGGTTGACCGGTTGGTCGAGTTGGTCGATGTGCTGGTGTGGGTCGTCGATCCGCAGAAGTATGCCGATGCGGCCCTGCACGACGACTACCTCAAGCCACTGGCCCGGCACGCCGAGGTGATGTTGGTCCTGCTGAACCAGATCGACAAGCTCCCCGCAGCAGACCGCAAGCCAGCCGTTGCC
>JAKDKP010000052.1 GCA_030453285.1 Propionibacteriales bacterium | reverse complement strand
AAGGATGCCCCAGTTCGTGGTCTGCGCGGACCCCTGGGGTGGGGCCGGTTCGGGCGAGGACAAGAGACTGCTCCAGCATCGAGAGAGGACGGATGGACTGAGCAGCTGTCGGTCGCATGGGGAACTCCGTCTCGCGTGGGCTGGATGGGTGGAACACTCCTGGACATCTTGATTGCTGGCGGTGGCCGAGGCAACGGATTATCCGGCGGGCGCGGCTGGTACGACGGGGTACCGGCAGCACAGCAGTTTCGGCCACACTGGTGCCATGATCACCATCCCCACTGCCGCCCAACTGTCCACCGAGCAACGCATTGGCCAGGTGTTGGCCACGGCTGTGGGCCACGCCAGCGGTCTTGGCGTGAACGTCGGGGATGCCGTCGACGACCGGCGGCTGCACGAGGATGCGGTCCGGGTGGCCGAGGAGATCAACGCGTACGGCCTGGGCGGGGTGTGCTGGTTTCCGGGACGCCCTGGTGGCAATCCGCCCGAGCAGGTGGCGGATTTGATCGCGATCCTCGAATCAGCGGCTTCGCTGCCGTTGCTGGTGTCGACCGATCAGGAGGGCGGTCGGGTTGCCCGGATGCGGGATGGGTTCGAGGTGCCGCCGGCCGCGCGCGAGCTGGGCGGTGACACCACCGCGATCCGTGCCCATGCCGTACGGACCGCGCAACAACTCCGCGCGGTGGGGGTGAATCACGTCCTGGCGCCGGTTGCTGACGTGGACTCCAACCCCGACAATCCGGTGATCGCCGACCGGTCCTACTCCGCCGACCCGCAGGTGGTGGCTCGGTGCGTGCTGGCGGCGGTCGAGGGATTCACCGCCGGCGGTGTCGCCTCGTGCGTGAAACACTTCCCCGGTCACGGGGACACCACCACCGACTCGCACATCGATCTGCCCGTGGTGACCGCCACCGCTGATCAATGGCGGGCCGTCGAAGCAGTGCCCTTCGCGGCCGCCGTACGGGCCGGTGTCCCCAGCGTGATGAGTGGCCACCTCCGGCTGCCCGCGATCGACGATGAGCCGGGTACCTTCTCCTACCGCTTGCTGACCGGGGTGCTGCGGGACGAGTGGGGTTACGAAGGCGTCGTCGTGTCCGACTCCCTGCTGATGGACGGCGCCACTCGGGGCCGGACGACGGGCGAGATCGTCGTCGACGCGTTGAACGCCGGGGTCGACCAGTTGTTGATGCCGGCCTCGATGTCCGAGGCGTACGCCGCGCTGACGAGAGCCCTGGACGAGGGTCGGGTCACCGAGACGCGGCTCCTCCAGGCCTGCGATCGGGTATTGGAGCTGAAGCGGTCGTTCTGTCAAGGGTCTGACGGAGGATGAGCTCTGGGCAGGAGGCTGGATGCGGGAATATTTCTCGCGATCCGTACGACATGGGCGATCATCGCCATGGCTGAGAGCCGATGAGGTGAGGATCACCCCAGATCCGTTCGAGGATCCCCGTCCCACGGTGTAAGATTCAAGGCGTCGAGCCGGCTCTGTCTCGACTCCCACCAACTCCCTGAAAAGGATTGATCGCTTTGTCACGCCTTTCGAACGCCTTGCGCACGCGCCGCGAGTCGGCTCGTGCCCGCCGCAACTTCCGCACGATGTTCGGCTACAGCCCGACCGTCCGCGACGAGGTCATCCTGGTCGCCCACCGCGACAACGGCCTGTTCCGCTGATCTTGATCCCATGATCAACTGACGCCCATCCGGTTTCGACCGGAACGCATCCCCGAGCTCTCGTCAACGATGACGAGGGCTCGCTCTGGTTTCTGGGGCAGGGCAAGCGCGCATCAGGGTCAGGCGCCGAACCATTGGGCCAACGGCAACAACAGCCAGGCGCCGGTTGCGGCGGCGGCCACGGTGATGATCAGGAACAGCCCCACCCAGCCGGCAGCCGGCAGGAAGGTGAGTCGGCCGAGCTGATCGGCGTCGGAGCCCCGCTCGGGTCGCCGGGCCAGCTCCACCACCGGTCGAGGGGCGCCGAGCAGCAGAACCCAGCACAACCCGTACGCCAACCAGGACTGCCACACCGGCGGCAGGAGCCAGCTCGCCGCGGCGACGAGTGCGCCGACGCCGATGATGACGGCGAAGCCGTACAGATTGCGCATCCACAGCAGCATCATCCCCAGCACGAGCACAGTCAGCCACAGCACACCCACCGCGTAGCCGGCCGACAGCAGCAACGCGGCGGCCAGGCCGTACAGGGCGGCGCCGGGATAGCCGACGACCAGGGTGGCGACCATGCCGGGTCCACGGGGACGCCCCTTCGAGATGGTGACGCCGGAGGTGTCATTGTTGAGGTGGATGCCGCTGAGCCTGCGGCCCACCAGCACCGAGACCAGTGCGTGCGCGCCCTCGTGGGTGATGGTGATCAACATGCGCACCACCGGCCAGACCGGTGAGGCGCAGATGATCAAGGCCACGATCGCGATGCCGGCGATCACATTGGGCTCGGGAGCCGGCTGCTCCGTCGTCGCCCGGCGCCAGATCTCGACCACCACCGTACGGACCGTGTCCCACCACTGCTGCAACGTCGTCACCGCTCCATCGTGCCAGCCGCCCAGTCTCCGATCGTTGAGTTGGACGCCATCCGCGGCGTCCATGTCGAAACCTCCTGCCTGTTCATTTCGACACGTTCCCTCGTTCCTCGGGAACTACTCAATGAACGTCTCTGGGTGGATCCATTGCTCGAGGGCTCAGCAGGGGGTGGGGTTGGCCGGGTTCCAGTTCTCGTGGCCGTCGTACGAGGTCCAGGTCAGGTCGACTGCCACGGCAAAGCAACCGGTGAGGGTCGCGGTACGAGTCGCATCGACCGCGTCGCCGGCGGTGGCGGTGACGCCGAAGGTGCCGCGGATCTGGTCGTCGCGTTCGGTGGCCTCGCCGATGATGATCTTGGTCTCCGGTGCGTCCACCCGGCCGATGGCAGCCCGTATATCTGCCGCCGTACGAGGCTGGGTTCGGGGTTGGGTCGCGTCATCGTTGCGGAACAGCATCCACTTCACCTCGAAACCCACCTCCTCGGCGGCTCCCGCCAACCGGGCGCGGGCGTTGGCGTTGCGATCCCACATCGGAGCCTCGGCATCCGGCACGCCGTCGGGCGGGTCGACCGGGCACGGGATCACCGCCGAGGTGATCCGCCCGACGGTGCGGATGACTTCGGCGCAGGTGCGGCCCACAGACACTCGGTTGGCGTTGAACGGTTCGGCACCGGGTGCGGCCCGGCGCCAGAGCACGATCTCGGCGCGCATCGGCTCGGCAGTGATCACGCGATACACCGTGTCGCCGGTGGCCAGGTCTGCCCGGATGCTCTGGGACGGTGAGGCGAGCCTGCGCAGATCGGTGACCTCCTGCCATGCCGCGTCCCGGGTCAGGATCGGCACCTCCTGCTCCAGCTGGGAGGTCACCGCTCGGCGATCGGCCGCCTCCTGGCTGCCGCACGCGGCCGTCAGCAGGGTCGTGCCCAGCAGTGCCAAGGCGGCGACTCGACTCGTCCAGCGTCTGGCCATCAGCTCTCCTCACCGTTTCGATCCACGCGTCCCGACGCGGCCCGCGGACGGGGCGCCAACCTACCGGTCCTGCAGGATCTCGAGACTCCACCGCGCGACGTCGGCGAAGATGCGCTGCTCACGCTCGGTGTCGAGGCGGGTCGAGGAGGTCAACATCGACAACAGGTAGGCACGCCCATCCGGCGACCAGGCCACCCCCACGTCGTTGGCCGAGGCATCCTCGCCCGAACCGGTCTTGTCGGCCAGTCGCCAGCCCTTCGGCAGGCCGGCACGGAACCGCTCCTTGCTGGTGGTGTTGCCGAGCATCCACTCGGTGATTCGTCGCCGGGCCGGCCTGCCGAGCACGTCACCGGTGAGCATGCGCGCAAATCCAGTTCCCACACCGCGTGGTGAGGTGTTGTTGTCTGACCCGGGCCGGTTCAATTCGGGCTCCCATTCGGTGAGTCGGGTCGCCCGATCACCACAGGCACGAGCAAATCGGTTGAGCGCGGCGGTGCCGCCCATCAACGACATCAGGTGGTTGCCGGCGGTGCTGTCACTGAGTTGGACGGTGGCCTCGCAGACCTCGGCCACGGTCGGGGCATACCCGTTGGCGATGTGATCGGCGAACCAGGTCGGTCCCTCGGCGACGGCGGTCGGCGGCAGATGCACCCGTCGCTCGAGGACGTGCCGATCGGGGGTGATCAGTCGCTGGTCGGCGACGGCCGCGGCCGCGTACGCCTTGAACACCGACAGCATCAGGAACCGTTCGTCGGCCCGCCACGCGATTTCGCGACCACCGTTCAAGGCCTTGGCGTAGAGACCGATCCGGACGTCGTGGCGCTGCTCCAGTTCGGCGATCCGCCGGTCGAGCGTCGGTGTCGCACCGGTCGTGGGTTGCGCCCGGGCAGGGCTGCTGAGGGTGGCTCCGGCGGCGCTGGCGGCCGCGGCGGCGAGGACGGTTCTGCGGGTCATGGGTGTCATGCCGATCACTCAACGACAGTCGGGCCGTACGAGTCCAAGACGATCAGCCGGGTATTGATGCGGGGCTGGTATAGATGTCGACGTGGATGTGATTGCAGGCTTGGACGCCTTCCGTGGTGTCGCGCGGGCGGGGAGCTTCACCGCAGCCGCCACCGCACTGGGGCTTCCGCAACCCGTGGTCAGTCGACGGGTTGCTGCCCTGGAGGCCGAGTTGGGAGTGCAACTGTTCGAGCGCAGTACCCGGACAGTCATGATCACCGAAGCCGGCCATCGCATCCTGCCGCGCGCCGAGGAGACGCTTGATCAGCTCGACCGGATTCGCCAGCTCGCCCGTGGTGAGATGGGACATCTGATCATGGCGATTCCTGCCGGTATCAGTCCCCGAGCCCTGGCCGCCGTCCGGCGCGGCGCACCCAATTCGGTGGTCTTTGAGGAGGGTACGCCGGCGGCACGGCTTGACCGGTGGTCGAACGGGGCTGCCGCAGCCCTCGTACCAACCGACGAGGAACACAGTGACATCCGGCTCGGACTCGGTGTCGCGGGCGTCGACCTGGACGGATCGGCGTTCCGGCTGCGCCAGTTGCGGCGCAGTCGCGGAGAGCGTGGGGAGAGACCCCGCGTCCTGCAGATCGGTGTCGAGGATGACATGCCGGGCGTCGGCGACCCGCTGCGCCGGGCCGCCTGGTCGGTCGGCCTGCGACGTGATCAACTGCTGTTCTCCGCCCCTGCCGGCGAATCGGTCGTCCGGGCCCACGAACGGGGCGACCTGCTGCTGGCCACGCGACGGGAGGCCGGCACCGTCGAACTCGACTGGCTGCCACTGGCTGATCTGGACCTGGCGCGGCACCTGCGGCTGCTGACGACCCTCGACTTCTGTCCGGACGAGCAGCGTCACCTGCTGGTGGAGCGGCTCAGGAGAGGCCTCACCGAATGACCGACCTCGACTGGGAAACCGACGAGTTGGCCACACCGGTGACGCGCGACATCGCCCAACTCCTGCGGCGCAGCGGTCTGTGGGGAGGGTTTGACGCCGCCAACCTCGACACCGGCGAGCGGATCGAGCTGCGGCCCGACCGGCTCATGCCGATGGCATCGGTGGCCAAGCTGCCGGCGGCTCTGGTGGTCCTCGACCGCTTCGCCACCGGCCGGATCGATCCAGCCACGCCCGTCGATCTGCTGCCCGCGGACCGGAGTCCCGGTCCCACGGGGGTGTCGAGCCTCGAGCATCCGGTCCAGATGGCGTACGGGGATCTCGTACGGCAGAGCCTGGCGGTGAGTGACAATGCCGCAGCGGATGCGCTGTTCGAGGTGTGCCCGCCACGCGAGGTCACCAGGCAACTGCGGGCATGGGGGATCCGCGGTCTCACACTGCGGCATCCGATGCGCGCCATCCATCAGGCCATGCAGGACTTCGGCGACCCGCAGGTGGCTCTCGAACTCACCGTGCAGGCGGGCACCGATGGCGGCGGTCATCCGATCAGTGAGCTGGATGCGCGGCGTGCCAATGCTGGATCCGCCCAGGCGCTGGTGCACCTGCTCAAGCGGGTCTGGAACGATGACATCGGTGCCCCGGGGGTGGCTGCGACCCTGCGCGAACGGCTGGGACATAAGGCCGGACGGATACGGATGTATCCCGACCTGGTCACCGACGCGGTGGCGTTCCGGTCCAAGACCGGCACCTTCTTGAACCTGCGGCACGAGGTCGGCGTCGTGGAGACCGAAGGTCAGCGCATTGCCGTCGCCGCCTTGACCGCGAGTCTGGTGCCCGCCTTCGTCCAGCCCGAGGCGGAGGCCGCGATCGGTCAGTCCGCGCGCTGGGCTGTTGAAGCGTTGCTCGGAATCTGATGGCAGTGGGATCCTGCCGAACGCGCCGCCGGGCGACGGATCGGCGACGGCTAGGCTGACCAGCGATCCTGCTGAAGTCACGAGGAAGGTGGTCCCCATGTCGGACAACGCGTCTGAATCGGTCAACACGTCTGCGCCGGTCGATCCCACGTCCACCCCGGCTTGGCAGGATCTGGGGAGGCTCTTCGACAGCCTCGAGCCGGATCTGCGGCAATGGTTCGATGCTGACGCCGCACGGGCCGACTCCTTCACCCACTCCGCCGCCGAACTGCACGTCGATCTGAGCAAGAACCTGATCACCAGCGACGTGCAGAAGGCGCTGCTGGCGCTGGCTGACCAGACCGGCGTCGGTGCGCGCCGGGACGCGATGTTCGCCGGGGAACACATCAACGTCACCGAGGACCGGGCGGTCCTGCACACCGCGCTCCGGCGACCGGTGAGTGATCAACTCATCGTCGATGGCCAGGACGTGGTCGCCGAGGTGCACGCCGAACTGGAGAAGGTGTACGCCTTCGCCCAGAAGGTGCGCTCGGGGGAGTGGACCGGCGCCACCGGCAAGCCGATCAGCACCGTGGTCAACATCGGCATCGGCGGTTCTGATCTTGGTCCGGTGATGGCGTACGAGGCGTTGAAGCCGTACGTCCAGGACGGACTCGAAGCACGATTCATCTCCAACATCGATCCCACCGACACCGCCACCACCGTTGCTGATCTTGATCCCGAGTCGACCCTGTTCATCGTCGCCTCCAAGACGTTCGGCACCCTCGAAACCCTCACCAACGCACGATTGTGCCGCGAATGGTTGCTGACGGGGCTCGCCTCGGCCGGCGTCCTGGCAGAAGGGGAGGATGGCCGGAAGCGTGCCGTCGCCAAGCACTTCGTCGCCGTGTCGACCGCACTGGACAAGGTCGCTGACTTCGGCATCGATCCGGAGAACGCGTTCGGCTTCTGGGACTGGGTGGGAGGTCGCTACTCGGTCGACTCGGCGATCGGTACCTCCCTGGTGGTGGCGATCGGGCCCGAGGCGTTCGCCGAGTTCCTGGCCGGATTCCACGCGATCGACGAGCACTTCGCGACCGCTCCCCCCGCCGAGAACGTGCCGCTGCTGATGGGCCTGATCAACGTCTGGTACGCCAACTTCTTCGGTGCCGAGACCCATGCCGTCCTGCCCTACGCACAACTGCTGCACCGATTCCCGGCCTACCTCCAGCAGTTGACGATGGAGTCCAATGGCAAGGGCGTCCGCTGGGACGGCAGCGAGGTCACCTGCGACACCGGCGAAATCTTCTGGGGCGAGCCCGGCACCAACGGTCAGCATGCCTTCTATCAGTTGATCCACCAGGGCACCCGGCTGATCCCGGCCGACTTCATCGCCTTCGCGAACCCGTCGTACGCCTTGGCCGACGGGGACGCCGACGTGCACGAGCTGTTCCTGGCAAACTTCTTTGCCCAGACCAGGGCGTTGGCCTTCGGCAAGACCGCGGACGAGGTGCGAGCCGATGGTGTCGACGAGGCCGTCGTGACTGCCCGTGAGTTCACCGGCAACCGCCCCAGCACCTCGATCATGGCTCCGGCCCTGACCCCGTCGGTGCTGGGCCAGCTGATCGCCCTGTACGAGCACATCACCTTCGTCCAGGGTGCCGTCTGGGGCATCGATTCCTTTGACCAGTGGGGTGTCGAGCTCGGCAAGCAACTCGCCAAGCAGGTGACCCCCGCTGTTGGTGGTGACGCTGGTGCCATCGCCGACCAGGATTCGTCGACGCAGTCCTTGATCAACTACTATCGCGAGCATCGGACCCGCTGACCTCTGCACCGAGCCTCGTTTCGATCTGGACGAGGGTTGCACCAGGTGGACAGACGAGGTGGCCGCGTCGAAGTCGGTCGCTCTCGGTTGCTGCGTTTCGACGCGCTCGTTCCTCGGTGGTTTCAAGCGGTGAGTGCAACACCGGGTTGGTTACTCTGCTTCGGACAGTAGCTCGTCGAGAGCTTCGGCTGGGGTGCGCCAGTCGAGTCGTTTCCTGGGTCGGTTGTTCATCTCGATCGCGACTCGATCAAGGTAACCCGGGCCCCAGAACGACAGATCGGTGCCTTTGGGGAAGTACTGCCGCAACAAGCCGTTGGTGTTCTCATTCGAGCCCCGCTGCCACGGCTTACCCGGATCAGCGAAGTAGATGTCCAACCCGGTCGCTTCAGCAATCTGGACATGGTTGGCCATCTCGGTGCCCCGGTCCCACGTCAACGTCAGTCGCAGCATCTCGGGCAGGCCAGCCATCTGCGCGCAGATCCTGTCCTGCACCGACACACTGGTGTGGTCATCGGGCAGGTGCAGCAACAACACGAACCCGGTCGCTCGTTCGACCAGGGTGCCGATCGCTGAGGCGCCGCGGCGGCCCAGGATCAGATCACCTTCCCAATGCCCCGGCACGGCCCGGTCATCGACTTCGGGAGGACGTTCACTGATCGAGACCATGTCACGCACCCTGGCCCCACCGAGACGGTTCTGCCGATCACGGGCTCGGGCGCGGGGCCTGCGGACCGCGCGACCGGTCCGTAGACGTTCGGTCAGGTCCTTGCGTAACGTGCCTCGGCCCTGGACGAACAGCGAGGTATAGATCGTCTCGTGTGACACTTGCATTCTGCTCCCCACCGGGTATCGCTTCCGTAACGTGCCGGCGATCTGCTCAGGTGACCAGTCTTCACGAAGACGAGCAGCAACATACCCACGCAGTACCGGGTTTCGCGC
>JAKDKP010000628.1 GCA_030453285.1 Propionibacteriales bacterium | reverse complement strand
CCGGGCGTGAGCGGTGCGTTGGCTGCCCACACCCCACCCCGGTCGTCGGCCGCGCGGAAGGCCAGGGCCCCGATGACCACGGACAGGAGGACCAGCAGGACCCCGATCAGCAGACGGGTGTCCTTCCACGACGGTTTGGTCAGTCGTCGTGCGGTCGGCGTGGGCAGCGAGCTCACGGCGCTCCTTCGGAGTCGAGATCGGGTCACGAGCATCATGCACCGATACGGCACACCTCGCCTGACGATCATCCACAGGGGTGCGGTCGATGCGCCTGGCTCACCCGGCCCGATGGCAGACTTGGGGCATGGCCCGCAGATTCGTACCGCTCACAGAGGTCTCCGAGGTCCTCGGCGTCTCGGCTGCACAGACCTATGCGCTCGTGCGCAGCGGCGAGCTCCCCGCCATCAAGGTCGGCGGGCGCGGCCAGTGGCGGGTCGAGGTCGACCAGCTGGACGCCTACATCGAGCGGATGTACGCCCAGACTCGCGAGTTCGTCCAGCGTGGTGGCCCCGAGGAGTGACCTGGGGCGCACCCGTCAGGACGAGCTGATGAGGGCAACCGCGGCGAAGGGGACGACCCGCTCGCCCCGCACGTTGGCCGCCCTGCGCGGGCTGTCCAGCGGGTGGTCGGTGATGGCGAAGGCAACCGCGCCCACCCCGTCGATCGTGCCGTGCCCCGTTCCGCCGTCGACATCGATGACCGCGACGGCCCGTCGGTCACGGCTGATGCCCCGCACCGCCGACCCGATGCCGAAGCGTCGCGCTCGGGTGTCGTCCCGGGGGCGGCCCAGCCCTGAGGCACCAAGTACCGCAGCGATGGACACCAGCTGCTGACGGCCACCGTCCTCGACCAGCAGCAGCCACCCGTCGCCGCAGTCGTCGAGCCGACCACGCGCCACTGACCCACCCCGCAGCCGGATGACCAGGTGGGCGCCCACCGCGCCCGAGATCCGCTCACCCAGAGTGACCTTCGACCGCTCGGTCCTGGTGCGCTCGGCCACCTCGGCGTCGAGCTCCAGACGAGCCTGGGCAGCCAGCTGCGCCTCGAGGTCGTCGAAGAGTCGGTCCCAGCGCACCCGCCCAATCTAGGGCGTCCCCTCCACATGCGCCCGACATCACCTGTTGCCACCATCGAGAACCCGTGATTTGCTATGAACCGCTACAAAAACCATCAAACAACATCAAACGCACTCATCAGCACACTGGGCCACCGAAGGGATCGGACATGCGACACCTGCAGAGGACCACCTGGGCCTTCGTCGCCGCCCTCTGCGGAGTCCTGCTCACCCTGGTCCTCGCCGTCGGCGCCCACCGGATGGCGCTCGACGGCATCGCCACCGGCGGCGACCCCGCCGCGGCCGTCGTCGGGTGGCCGACGCTCGCCCTGCTCCTGTCACTGCTGGCGCAGGTGCCAGGAGGCATCGGACGCTGGGCACTCCACCTGCGCGACCGGGTGACGCCGGCCATCGTCCGACGATGGGCAGCCGTCGTCATCGGCGCCTCGGTGACCGCCTCGGTCCTGCCCGGCACCGCCGTGGCCGCGGTCCGCCCTCCGCAGGTCCGGGTCGATGCGCTGGCGCCCGGGTGGCTGCCGTCGGCACCGGAGAGCGCCCACACACCGACCCCGCGCACCTCGCTCACCGCACCCACCCCACGCACCTCGCCGGGCTGGAGCGCCACGACCGAGTCGGGTGCGCCCACCACGACCGAGTCGGGTCCGCCCACCACGACACCGGCCGCACCCGGGTGGACTCCTCGACGCCCCGGGTCGAGACACCGCACCGACCCGAGCCTCCTGACCGGTCACCACCGAGAGGACTCGGGCGACGAGGTCGTCGTCCGACGTGGCGACAGCCTGTGGTCGATCACCGCCGCCCACCTCGGCCCGGATGCCACCGCCGCGGAGATAGCGCAGGCCTGGCCCCGGTGGCACGAGGCCAACGCCGATCGCATCGGCCCCGACCCTCACCTCCTGCTGCCCGGGACTCGCCTGAGTCCGCCCGATCACCACCACGACCCGGGGGCGACCTCGGCCACGAAGGGGACACGATGACCGCCACGCCACCACTGCGGGTACTCCCGGCACCACGTCACTGCCCG
>JAKDKP010000627.1 GCA_030453285.1 Propionibacteriales bacterium | reverse complement strand
ACGAGGAACGCGACCCCCGCTGCCACAACGAGTGCGATCATCGCCCCAGCTGCTACGACGAGTCCGTCACGGTAGATCGATGGCTCACCTGCGCCCCCTGTGGCGATCAGTTCGCCGACTTTGCCGGGTAGGGCGGCGGTGATGACGGTTGTCAGGATCGCTGCGTAAACCGCGACGAACACCGCTTCGGAACCGATGCGGAGGAGGTTGAAGACCCCGGATGCGGCTCCAGCCCGCTCGGCGGGTACGGCGGCGAGTGCTTCGGCGTCAACGAAGCCAAGCGGTAGACCGAATCCCAGTCCGAGCAGGATCATCGGTGCCACCCCAGCCATGACCGGCAGATCGGGCCGGAGCAGGAGGAGCACTCCAGTGCCGCCGAGGACCAGGCAGGCAAACGAGATGACGACCATGGCAGTCGGGGTGATCCGTGTTCGCTCTAGGATCCGGTGGACGATGGTCGGAGCGATGAGCACAGGGATGGTCATGACCAGCATGAGTGCGCCGGTCGCGCCAGCTGCGAGGCCGTGAATGGCACCGAGTGCGCTGGGTAGGTAGGTCAGGAAGGTGACGAATCCGATGGCTCCCGCCACCGGAACGAGCGACATAGCAAGGAATCCCGGTGCCCTGAGTGCGGAGAAGTCCAGGATTTCTTGCAACGAGGTGCCGCCGCGGCCGAGCAGTGGCAGCCTCACTGTCCCGATAAGGGCGATCAATAACACGATCGTGTGCGCGGCGAAGATCCCTCGCCACCCCCACGCCGAGAGCAGCAGTCCGGACACGGCCGGCCCAGCGGCGAGGCCGAGCCCGTTGATCGTGCCGAACAGGGCGAACGCCTTCGCCTTGGCCTTGCCGTGGAACAGGTGGCTGAGGATCGGGGCCGCACCGGTCAGCACCGCCGCCGAGCCGATGCCGGCGATGACCCGGCCTGAGTCCAGCAGCCCGATCGTGGGGGCGAAGGCGCTGATCGCGCCCCCGGCCGCGGCGATGATGATACCGATCTGGAATGAACGGGTGTAGCCAATCCTGTCGGACCAGACACCCCAGGCGATCGTGCAGATGGCGAAGGCGACGTTGAAGCCATTGACCACCCACTGCAAGGGAGCCGGATCGGACCCCAGTTCGCCCGCAATCGTGGGGAGTGCGACGGCGGTACCGGAGATAGACAACGGGATAACGAACTGGGCTAGCAGGATCACGGCAAGCAGCAATCTGGGGCGGGGCACGAACACTCCTTAGGTTCGACGGGTCTCTTAGGTTCTATTCAGAACGAACCTAGACTGTCATGCCGTTGAGGTACGATGCAAGTAGAACCTTGGTGTCGTGCTGAGTAGGAGGTCGCGATGACTAGCACAGCAAGCGGCGTGGAGCCGGGCGAGATCGAGCTAGGTGCGGTGTTATCAGCGCTGGCAGATCCGCATCGCCGCCGAGTCATTCGAGATCTGGTCAACGATGCGGACGGTAGCGAGCGGTCCTGCACGAGTTTCGGACTGGACTTGTCGAAGTCCACCCGTAGCCATCACTTCAAGGTGCTCCGGGAAGCGGGGCTGGTCCACCAGGTCGATCGGGGAAACCGCAGTGGAGTGACGCTGCGCAGAGGTGATCTTGACCGTCGCTTCCCCGGTCTTCTCGCTCTCATCGGAAGTCAGAGCAGCGACTGACTCGCATCTCACTGGACTGCATCACTCGTCGAGAAGCTACCGTCCGCAGTCTGAGCAACGCATGTCCACGCGCGCAGTCACGACTTCCAGCGAGGCCATTCCGGGATCCCGCGGCCCCTCCACGTCTCCACCAAGCCAGCGACCCAGCGGACAGACGCGAAGAGGCCGTATCCGGCCCCGGCCAGGCCCACGGCGACCATGAGCCAGCGGCCAATCCCCAGCCACATGCTCCCGTCAACATCGAGCGCCCACTGAGCGCCCGTGATGAGACCGGCGATACCCATCCAGACCCCGGCGACGACCACGACCACCGGCAGGAGCACGAGGCACATCGCGGCGGCGGCCGACCAGAGCTGGCGCGCCTCCAGCTTCGCCGTCGCCTGCATGATCCTCTCGGCCTTCTCATTCGAGGCGTCGAGGTTCGCCGTGACGACCTGCCCAGCCTCCCC
>JAKDKP010000051.1 GCA_030453285.1 Propionibacteriales bacterium | reverse complement strand
ACGGTTCTTCCCGCTGTTCTCACTGTTGTTCGGTATCGGCTTCGGCCTGATGTGGACCAGCGCACGACGCCGTACGAGCACACCACGGATCGTGCTCGTACGCAGGCTCCTGGCCCTCGGCGTGCTCGGGGTGGCACACCAGGTGCTGCAACCGGGCGAGGCCCTTCTGCCGTACGCCGCCGTCGGTCTGTTGGTGCTGCTGCCGGCCACCTTCCTGCCGCGACAGATGAGAACGGTGATCCTGGTCGCCGGGGTGGTCCTCACCGCCGTGGCGGCACTGACCGGTGGCGGCCTGGTGCTGGTGCCGGGCATCTTCCTGATCGGCTTCTGGCTGTCCGATCACGTACGAACCATCGACGCCGCCGCGGACCGGCTGTCCAGCGGCGCGGCTGCAGCAGTCAGCCTCGGTGCTCTATTGGTGGGTGCTGGTGTGGTGGCCTTGCAGCAGGTGCTGCCCGCGATCGACCCAGTGGTCGGCTCGTTCGCCTTGATCAGTGCCGGGTGCAGCGTTGTCGTGATCACCTGTGCGCTGCGGACTCCGGTCGGCCCAGCCCTGGCGGCGGTGTTCACCCCGCTCGGTCGACTCGCCCTGACCAACTACGTCACCGCCACCTTGCTGCTGGTGCTCACTGGGGTCGGCTTTGCGGTGAACAACCTCGGTGCTGACCAGCGCTGGCCCATCGCGATGGTCGCCTGCCTGGTGATCCTGGTCCTGCAGGCCGTTGCCTCCCGCCTGTGGTCGGTCACCGTCGGCCAGGGACCGCTGGAAGCCGCCTGGCGCTGGGCCACCTGGGCCGGCGCCAAGCCCGCCGCCCGGCCGACCGACACGGGGTCGTCGCCCGGCTCCGTCACGGCCACCACCGGAACGTTCCCCGTTGTTCAGTGATTCCCAGGGCGCGAGCGGCAGCTCAGGATTGCATCACCTGATCGATCGGCCGCTGCGCCTGCGCGAACTCGGTGCCGAACTGAGGCTTCAGTCGTCGATCAGCGGGTTGTGCTTCATCGACAGGCCGCGTTCCAGGCCGGCGATCCCGCCGACGATGATCACCAGCACGTTGACCCAGCCGGTCAGGGTGATCGCCGGAATCTCGAAAGCGGGCAGACCGACAACCGGCGTCAACCGCCCAGCCAGATTTATCAACTGTGGCAGCTCCACCAGTGCAGCGATGATCAACACCGTCAGCGCCACTGCACCGATCAGCCGGCTCGCCCACGGATGATCATGGTCGATCCTGGCCCGCCACGCCTCCCCCGTCCCGGCGGCCGGCACGAGCTGCTCGGTCACCGTCGCGCCGGGTGCCCGAGCGCGGACGTACTTCATGCCGAGCTGGGAGACAGCGGCCTCGATTCGGGTGCCCTCGTCGAGGACGAACCGTGCCTTGCGGCGGGTGCTGTCGATCAGGTCCCCGTCCCGGTAGAGCCGGATCTGCTCATCGAGGTCGATGTAGCTCGAATCCACCGTGTACGTCGATCCGTTCCGCTCCAGCTCGAACCGCCCGTGGACGGGCACCTGCCACCAGCGCAGCGGACGCAGCCGATCATGATCAGCCATGGCGCACCCCGGCGAGAAAGGTGTTGATGAGGCCACTGGCGGTGTCGGCGTCGAGGCGGCCGCTGAGCACCTGACCGGACAAGCCTTCGGCGAGAGCGAGCGCCATCGGTGCCAGGGTCCCGGCAGCACCGAACGTTCCGGCCGGCGCATCGGGCCGAGCGAACTGCTCGACGAGGAGACCGAACTGATCATTGAGCAGATCGACAAGGGCGGAGTGACCGACCCGCAGGTCCTCGGCCAGCAACGAATCGGTCAGCGCCAACCCTTCGAAGGCGGCCATCATCCGCTGTTCCTCCAGTTCCCCTTCGTTCCGCGGGACCAGGGCCTGCAGCACGGCCGTGACCACGTCGTACGGCGTCGTCTCCGGCCCGGGCAGCGCCTCGGCCACCCGACGCCGTACACGCTGCTGCACGTTCTCGAAGCTGGCATGCACCAGCGCCGAGCGGTCGCCGAAATAGTGCTGCACCCGTCCCGGCGACACCTTGGCCGCGGTCGCGACGCGTCGAAAGGTCAGGGCGTCGACCCCCTCGGCCGCGACCAGCACCCCCGCAGCGTCGACGATCGTCTGCCGGATCGCGTCATGATCCTTGCCCGGTCCTCGCATCGTGGCCCCTTCATCAGCAGTTCGATACAAGTGTATCGTATTGCTGCATGGAGCCAAGGCCGAAGCCCACGTACCTCACTGAGTGGTCACTGGGACCCACTTGCCCGGTCGCCGAGTGCCCTCCGAGTGACCACTCAGCACCGGGATCGGCGATTCAGGCGCGGGGGGCGTCGGTCATCCGGTGGGAGATGTCGCGGATCTCACCGACGAGCTCTTCCAGCACGTCCTCCATCGCGATGATGCCGACCAGCGTGCCGTCGGGCTGGACAACCTGCGCCAGGTGGGCCTCCTTGGCCTGCATCACCTTGATCGCATGGTTCAGCTCGGTGTCGGGGGCCAGGCTGGGCATCGGACGGAACCACTTCGGTGACAACTGCACTGCCCGCTTGGCCTCGTCGGTCTCCAGCACGTCCTTGACGTGCAGATAGCCGTGCACGGTCCGCTCATCGCCCTCGCCGCTGATCACCGGGAATCGCGAGAAGCCGGTGTCGGCGCACAGCTTCTCGACCTCGGCGACAGTGTCCTCGGGTTTGGCGGACTGCAACGACTCCACTGGCAGCAGTACCGACTCGACGGTCCGTTCGGTGAACGCCAGCGCTCCCGAGACCAGCCCGTACGCCTCGTCGTCCATCATTCCTTCACGGCGGGACTCGTCGACGAGCCCGGCGAGCTCCTCGGCGTTGTAGGTGGAGCCGACCTCGTCCTTGGGCTCAACCTTCAGCGCGTGCAGGATGAGGTTGGCGAAACCGTTCAGCAGCCAGATCAGCGGCTTGAGGACGGTCACCAGGGCGTACAGCGGCGGGGCCAGGATCAGGGCTGCCCGTTCGGGTGAGGCGAGGGCGATGTTCTTGGGCACCATCTCACCGGCCACCACGTGCAGGGTGACCACGATGCTCATCGCCACGATGAAGGACACGATGTAGACGGCCACGTCCGGCACCTGCAAGGCCTCGAACACCGGTTCCAACAGGTGTGCCACCGCAGGTTCGCCGACCGCACCCAGCAGCACGGTGCAGACGGTGATGCCGAGCTGGCAGCCGGCCATCATCATCGACACGTCCTTGAGCGCCCGGAGCGTGACCCGGGCCGACCGACGCCCCTGGGCAGCCAACGGTTCGATCTGTGTCTGCCGAGCCGAGATGAGAGCGAACTCAGCACCGACGAAGAAGAAGTTGAGAGCCAACAGCAGGACGGTCAGCCCAACGCCACCCCAGTCACTCATCGTCGGCCACCACCTTCGCCGCCAGCGCGTCGTCGACCTGCAGGGTGATCCGGTCGATCCGGCGTGACTCCAGCCGCGTCACGGTCAGGTTGGCGACGGTCTCCCCCACCTGCTCCGGGTCGCCGTCGTTGTCGAGGTCGACCATGCGCGGCAGGACGACCGCGACGGTGTCACCGACCTCGGGCAGGGCACCGAACTCGACAAGAAATAGTCCAGCGATCGTGTCGTAGTGCTCACCCTCAGGCAGCCGCACCCCGGTGAGTTCGGTCACCTCGTCTGGACGCAGCAGGCCTGACACCGACCAACTGCCGTCACTGGTACGAAAGCCAAGATTGTTGAGCCGATCATGCTCATCGGAGATCTCCCCGACGATCTCTTCCACCAGATCCTCCATCGTCACCACTCCAGCCGTGCCGCCGTACTCGTCGACGACCACGGCCATCTGCATCCCGCCCTCGCCGCGCAGCAGGGTGAGCAACGGATCCAGTTCCAACGAGTCCGGTGCCTGCAAGGGTCGCCGGGCGATGTTGCCGACCCGACGTTGCTCGCGTTCGTGCGGGCGAACCGCCACGGCGTGCTTGACGTGCACGATGCCCACCACCTCGTCGGCGTCCTCTCCGATCACCGGGAACCGGGAATGACCGGTCTGCCGGGCGGCTTCGATCACCGCCACCACCGGTTCAGACGACTTGATCGCGTGCATCCGTACCCGTGGCGTCATGATGTCGCCTGCGGTCCGGCTGCCGAACAGGATGGACTTCTCGACCAGATGGGCGGTGTCGTCATCCAGCACTCCCTCCTTGGCCGACCGCCGGACGACCGAGGCGATCTCCTCCGGGCTCCGCACCGACCGCAATTCCTCCTGGGGTTCGATGCCGAGCAGCCGGACGACACCGTTGGCGGCACCGTTGAGGACCTTGATCGGCAGCCACATGATCTTGGTCGAGAGCCGCGAGAATCCCTGTGTCGCCTTGCCGACGGAGAAAGGCCTCGCGATCGCCAGGTTCTTGGGCACCAGCTCGCCGAACACCATCGTCAGGACGTTGAGCAGCACGAGGGCGACGATCAGACCGATCGCCTCGGCGACCGCCGGCGGCAATCCGGCCAAGGGCGATCGCAGCAGGCTGGCGACGGACCGGCCGGCGAGGTAGCCGATCGCCAGGTTGGTCAACGTGATGCCGACCTGCGCACCGGACAGTTGAGTCGATAGATGCTTCAGCGCCCGATTGAGACCCGCGGCGCCCTTGTCGCCTGCGGCCTCGGCCCGATCGACCGTCGCACGGTCGACGGTGACGAAGGAGAACTCGGCCGCCACGTACAAACCACACAGGGCCACCAGCAACAACGCCAGCAACAGGAAAAGGATGTCGATGATCATGCAGTTTCTCTCTCGGCTTCTCTGTCCGCGTTCTCGGCGAGGTCGAGCAGACCGTCGGTGATCAGGGGTCGGATACGGTTCAGGGTTTCGGTACGCAGGGGTGCGGCCGGGGTGTCGAGCAGGCCGGCGACGGCGTCGATGATCACGCCCAGTCGAAGCTCGCCGTCACAGGCCCCCAGAATGCCGCCCAGTGCGGTGTCGACCTCCACGGCACGACGGAACCCGCGCCGCTGGCGGAGCACCACATGGGCCGGATCGGGCTGACCGGGTGGACCGGTGGTCTCCTGCACCACGTCGGCAGCCAGGATGGGGCGGCTGGTGAGCAGCTCGTCATCGCTGCAGCGGGCCAGAGCGCTGCGAACAGGGCGCTGTTCGGCGATCGGACCGATCGGCATCTCCACCGGATGCGGCCACTCCTCGATGACGACATCGGGGTCGGCCTCGTCGGTGCGGGTGAGGAAGATCCAGCCCAGTCCGACTCCGCCGATCCGTTCGGCGGCGAAGTAGTCGAGCCATTCCTCGTACGCCCGGCGGTAGCCACCGGTGCCGATCAGGCCGGCATCGGCCAGCCACAGCTCGACGTACTCGGCCACCGGGAGGTACTCCCGCTCCACGATGTGTGCGGCGCAGCCGGTCCCGGCCAGCCAGCCGGCCAGACGCTCCTGCCAGCTGCCGTCGACCGGATGGGCCCAGTTGCCGAGCACCTGCAGGGTTCCGCCCCGGTTGAGTCGCCGAGCGCCGCCGATCACGACCTCCCGGACCAGGTCGTCGGCACGCATCCCCCCTTCGCGATAGGTCAGGTGCGCACTGCCCGGAGGCGCCATCACGTACGGCGGATTGCTGACGATCTGGTCGACACGCTGTTCACCCAGCGGTCCGTAGAGGCTGCCGTTGCGGACGTCCACGTCGATCCCATTGAGGGCGAAGGTGAACCTGGCCAGGCCCAGGGCGCGGGGATTCACGTCGGTGGCGATCACCTGATCGGCGTGCCGGGCCAGGTGCAGGCTCTGCACCCCGCAGCCGGTACCGAGGTCGACGGCGGTGCCGACCCGGGATCTGGCGGCGAGTTGGGTCATCGTGCTCGAGGCGGGGGAGACGCCCAGCACGTAGTCGTCGGCTATCGCGTCCAGGCGGCCGTCCAGCCCGGGGGTGAGGTCGGCGGCGATCCAGCCGGAGAAGCCGTCGTCGCTGCCGTACGGTCGGATGTCGACCAGGGCACGGACCAGGGCCCCATCGATCGTCAGGAATCCTGCCTCGCACAGTGGTTCGACCAGGCCCGGGAGCGCCCGTTGGGTCGCCGCGAGACCGACGGTGTCCTGCAGCGGCCACAGCCGGGTGAGCGTCGCGACGGGGTCCTCGTCGCCAGCCAGGCTGCGCAGTCCGGGGATGGTGTGATTGCGGCCCAGTGCCCGATGCCCGTGTTCACCCAGACGCTCGGTCACCGCATCTACGGTCCAGTTGGCCGCCTCGAACGCCGCCCGCAGATCGGCCGTCAGGGCGGGCTGAGGAGTAGCTGGAAGGGGGTCGTCATCGGGACTGGCCTCGACGTCAGTGGGGTGCGCGGCAGGGGCCGCGCGGGGACTGTCACTGTCGGGCATGGCGACCATCCTGCCATGGGCACGGGGTTCAGCACGAGTTCAGCGCGAGTTGGGCACCGCTCGCGCTGGCCTTCGCATTGTGCGGAATCGGCCTCGCCGATGTGGCGGCCGTGATATCCAATCCTCATGGGACAGCCCACGTTGTACGAGGTCGCCGATCGCGCGGGGGTCTCGTTGGCCACCGCCTCGCGGGTCCTCAACGGCAGCACCCGTACGGTTGGTGAAGCGCTCCGCCTCCGGGTGATGGCTGCCGCCCAGGAGCTGCACTACTCCGCCAACGGCCCCGCTCAGGCCATGGCCCGCGGCCACAACAACACCGTCGGGTTGATCGTCAGCGACATCGCCGATCCGTACTTCACCCAGATCGCCGCCGGCGTGATCGAGGCTGCCGAGAAGGCTGGCCTGGTCGTCACGATGGGCACCACCGGCGGCGAACCGGATCGCGAACTCGATCACCTGGGCGGTTTTCGCAGCCAACGCGCCAACGGCGTGGTGATCGTCGGTTCCCGCCGCCACGGAGATCGGATCGAGCCGTTGGCCGATCACTTGGCCTCGTACGGCCAGCACGGCGGCCGGGTGGTCCTGGTCAGTCAGCCGGTGGGCGAGATCCCTTGTGTCGAGGTGGACAACCGCAAACTGGCCGCCGAGTTGGCCCGCGCGCTGGTCGACCAGGGACATCGCGAGTTCGCCGTCCTGGCCGGGCCGACGGACCTGGTGACCTCCCGGGATCGCCTGACCGGCTTCCGCAACGGTCTGCGCTCCCGCCAGCAGGCCGTTCCGGCCGAGAATGTCGTGCACGGAGCCTTCACCCGGGCCGGCGGGCACGCCTCGATGACGGCACTGCTGGGGCGGAATCGCTCCCCCGGATGCGTGTTCGCGGTGAACGACGTGATGGCACTCGGTGCGATGGCCGCGATCGAGGAGGCCGGGCTGCAGGTCGGGAGGGACGTGCCGATCGCCGGTTTCGACGACATTCCCACCCTGGCCGACGTACGCCCGACACTGAGCACGGTCCGGGTGCCTCTGCGCGAAGCCGGGCACGAAGCCGTACGACTCCTGACCGAGCCCGGCGGCGGGCATGTGGTGTTGTCCGGCGAGGTCGTGCTCCGCGACAGCACCGCGCGCACGGACTGACGTCGAGACGGGACTGCCCCACGACATCGGGCAATGCTCTACAGTTTGGGCAAGCGCTTTCCAACACACCTGATGGAGACACCCCCATGGCGACCACCACCCTCGGCATCGTGATGAACGGCGTCACCGGGCGAATGGGGCACCGACAGCACCTCGTCCGGTCGATCCTGGCCATCCGCGAACAGGGCGGCGTCGAGCTGTCCAACGGCACCAGGGTGATGCCCGAACCGCTGCTGGTCGGCCGCAACGCCGACAAGTTGTCCGAACTCGCCGGCCAGTACGGGCTGACGAACTGGACCACCGATCTGGACGGTGCCATCGCCGATGCCGACCATCCGATCTATTTCGATGCCCAGCTCACCTCGGTCCGTTTCGATGCGTTGACCGCCGCCATCGCCGCCGGCAAGCACATCTACACCGAGAAGCCGACCGCCTCCGACAGCAAGGCCGCGCTCGAGCTCGCCCGCCTGGCCAAGGACGCCTGCGTCAAGAACGGTGTGGTGCACGACAAGCTGTTCCTGCCCGGCCTGCGCAAACTGCGTCGCCTGATCGACGGCGGCTTCTTCGGTGACGTCCTGTCGATCCGTGGCGAGTTCGGCTACTGGGTGTTCGAGGGCGACTGGCAGGCCGCGCAGCGACCGAGCTGGAACTATCGAGCCGAGGACGGCGGCGGCATCGTGATGGACATGTTCTGCCACTGGAACTACGTACTGGAGGACCTGTTCGCCCCCATCCACGCCGTCACGAACCGGGCCGTCACCCACATCGGCCACCGCTGGGACGAGCAGGGACGCCAGTACGAGGCCACCGCCGACGACGCCGCGTACGCGATCTTCGAGCTCGACGGCGGCATCATCGCCCAGCTCAACTCCTCGTGGGTCGTGCGGGTGAACCGCGATGAACTGGTCGAGTTCCAGGTCGACGGCACGCACGGCAGTGCCGTCGCCGGGCTGCAGAAGTGCCGCTTCCAGTCCCGCGAGGGCACCCCGAAGCCGGTCTGGAACCCCGACCTGGCCGAGACGATTCCCTATCGCCAGCAGTGGACCGAGATGCCCGACAACGACACCTACGACAACGGATTCAAGGTGCAGTGGGAGCAGTTCATCCGCCACGTCGTCGAGGACGGGCCGAACCCCTACGACCTGCTGTCGGGTGCGCGCGGTGTGCGACTGGCCGAGGCCGGGCTCGAGTCCTCGCGGACCGGACGCCGGATCGAGCTGGCGGAGCTGGCCCTGTGACCTCGCGCGTCCTGCTGCCCACCAGTTCAGGGATCGAGTCGTACGAGTTCGTCGGCGGAGCGTCGTGGTCTCCGCCCAGCGCACCGTTCGCCCACCGGACCGCCTTCGCCGCCGCCCACGTGGTGGCCACCCCTGACAACGCCCCGGGTCAGCCTGCCTCGGTCGACTGGGAGTCCACCCTGGCGTTTCGTCGTCACCTGTGGTCGTACGGCTTCGGCGTGGCCGAGGCGATGGACACCGCCCAGCGTGGGATGGGTCTGGACTGGGCCGCCTGCCAGGAGCTGATCGCCCGCTCGGCCGCCGAGGCCAGCTCGGTCGGTGGCCGGATCGCTGCCGGGGTGGGGACCGATCACCGGCCGGAGGCCGACCCGCTCGCCGCGGTCACCCGTGCCTACCT
>JAKDKP010000626.1 GCA_030453285.1 Propionibacteriales bacterium | reverse complement strand
GGGTCGCTGTGTGTATCGACCATCACTTCTCCGCCCTTAGGGGAGGCGATGTCAACGTCGTGACCGGCCTCAATGAATGCGAGGAACGCACGGGTGAGTTCCTCGCCAAAGAAGCCGACAGGCATCCCGTGCAGTTCTGCTGTGTTGGACACGATTGCCAGGATACGGCGTGGTTTATGGCTCCGTCCGGAACGTGCTTCGAAAGTGCTGTCAGTGTCGTTCATCAGGCTTCATCCTCTCCTATTAGGGGCATGGTGCCACGAAGGTGACGGCGTTCGTCAGCCTTCGCTGATGGTCATTTTCTTGATCTTGTCACCATCGAGGTCGAAGTCGAATCGCGACGGCCCGTTGGCGTGGGTTGACCGCCAGTCACCGACGACGGTGATCCTGCCGTTGGCGGTGGAGGCTCGTTCTGCGCTGAAGGTGGGCTGGGATCCGATGAATGCGATCTGGCTCCACTCGTCAATCTCGTCGCGTCCGGTGATGATCTGACCCCAGTCATCGACGACAGCATCGGTGGTCAACGCATCAAGAAAAGCCTGGCTATCATGGTCGTTGACCGCGGTGAAGAATGAGGCGATCGGCTCGGGGATGTCAAGGCTGGTCACAAGAATATCCTTCGGTTAGGCAGGCAGGGCGGAGTTTAGCGTGTGGTGTAGCCACCGTTGGCGAAGATCGTCTGACCGGTGATCCACCAGCCGTCAGTCGCCAGGAACCTGATGATCGGCGCGATGTCCTCGATCTGGGTGAGCTGATTGCCCATGGCCTGGGACTTGTGGAACTCGACTCGTTCCGGCGTTTCCTGGCCGTAGAAGAACGGCGTGTCCATCGGGCCGGGGGCCACGGCGTTGACCGAGATGCCACGGTCGGCGAACTCCTTGGACGCCGCACGGGTGAAGTGCTCCACCGGGGCCTTGCCGCCGGCGTAGGTGGAGTAGCCGTCGGTGAAGGCGGCCAACAAGGCAGTGACCACGGTGATGATCTTGCCATCGTCGGAAAGATGCTTGCCTGCCTCCTTGATGAAGAAGTACGCAGCCTTGGAATTGATGTCGAACATCGAGTCGTACTCGTCCTCGGCGGTCTCGACGATGGGCTTGCGCAGCACCTTGCCGGCGGTGTTGATGGCGATGTCGATCTTGCCGAACGTCTTCTCGGCCTCATCGAACAGGGTCGCGACGTTCTGCGGTGCGGTCAGGTCGCCTTGGAAGATCGCACCCTGGACGTCTTCAGCCTGCACAGCGGCGAGGGTGTCCTCGGCATCCGGTCGACTGGCATCGGAATTGTAGTGGATCGCCACGTTGGCTCCGGCAGCTGCGGACTGGCGCGCCACCAGGCCTCCGAGATTCTTGCCGCCTCCGGCGATCAGGACGTTCTTTCCCTTGAGCGTGTGCTCAGTCATGCTGTCTTCCTTTCTCGTGGACTTCACGGATGAACATATCAGAGATATGTTGCGCCGTATCGGCGATACGTACGCTACGGTAGCAGAATGAGCAGGGACGCGTCGACAGGAACGAGAGAAAAGTTGATCGCCGCTGCCGCGGACATGATCGCCCGCTCGCCCGGCGAGGACTTCTCGCTGCGGGCGGTGTGCGACACCGTGGGAGTCAAGCTGCCCACCGCCTACCACTTCTTCGGCTCGAAGCAGGGACTGGCGGACGCCGTGGTCGAGCACGGCTTCGACATGTATATCGCCAAGAAACTGGCGATGGAGTGGACCGGTGACCCGATCCAGGACATCCGCACCGGCTGGGACGCACACGTCGACTTTGGCCTGGCCAACCCCGGGTTCTACGCACTGATGTACGGCAAGGTGCAACCCGGTCACGCCCCGGCGGCCCAGTCCCGTCCCGCCGAGATCCTGCTCGAACTCACCACGACAGCCGCAGAACAGGGACGCCTCGCCGTCCCGCCGGAGCAGGCTTCCGCCCACATCCTGGCCACCAACATCGGGGTCACGCTGCGCCAGATCATTCAGGGGTCCCCCGACCCCGATTTGTCGGCAGCGGTACGCGACGGGGTGATCGACGCGATCACCGGCACCGGCGCGCCGACCCGTGCCGCCGGCACCGGCGCGATTTCGGCGGTCCCCGCGCTCGCCGCGTCCAACCC
>JAKDKP010000625.1 GCA_030453285.1 Propionibacteriales bacterium | reverse complement strand
CCCGCGAGCGGGCCGAGGATCTGGCCCGCACGATGGTCGCGCTGGGCACCGAGGCCGGCGTACGGACCGTCGCCCTGCTCACCGACATGGAGACCCCGCTGGGTCGGACGGCCGGCAATGCGGTCGAAGTGGCCGAATCGGTCGAGGTCCTCGCCGGCGGCGGTCCGGCCGATGTGGTGGAGCTGACCTTGGCCCTGGCGCGCGAGATGGTCAACGGCGCCGGCGTCGACGCCGATCCGGCCGAGGCACTGGCCTCCGGTCGTGCGATGGATGTGTGGCGTTCGATGATCAGCGCCCAGGGCGGCGACCCGGACGCGGCCCTGCCGACCGCCAAGCACACCGAGCAGGTCACCGCCGATCGCGACGGGGTGCTCACCCGTCTCGACGCGCTCGGTGTCGGCCTGGCCGCCTGGCGTCTGGGCGCCGGCCGCGCACGCAAGGAGGATCCCGTGCAGGCGGCGGCCGGAGTCGAGTGGCACGCTCGTCCGGGCGACGCCGTACGAGCCGGTCAGGTGCTGTTCACCCTGCACACCGATGAGGCCGAACGGATCGAGCGGGCCGAGGAGTCGCTGACCGGCGCCTGGGAGATCGGTGACCGTGCAGCCGAGGTCTCCCCGGTCGTGATCGATCGGATCGCTGCCCACTGACCCCTTCGGCGTCGAATACCAGTTGCCCGAGGCCTCCCCCCTGCGATGGGATGTTGATCATGGACATCGAGAAGATCTGGCCACCGTACGGCGTCACCATCACCGCTGGTGATCTGGTGCTCGCCGTCACCAGAGAGGGTGACAGCTGCGAGCTGGTCGACCTGGTGCTCGACGGGGTCCACGACCCCGACTTCATGCCGTTCCTGTTCCCCTGGACCGATGCGCCACGCGAGGAGGTCCCGGGCAACTATCTGCAGTACCTCGCCCGTACGGTGGCCGGCTTCTCCCCCAGCTCGTTCAGCTTGCAGTTCGTCGTCCGACGCAACGGCGAGGCGGTCGGCATCCAAGGCCTCGAGGCCAACAGCAACTTCCGGATCACGCGCACGCTCGAGACCGGTTCCTGGCTCGCCCGCCGCTTCCATGGTCAAGGAATCGGGACACGGATGCGTCAGGCCGTCTGCGCCTTCGCCTTCGATGTGCTGGGCGCCACCGAGATCACCTCGGGAGCGTTCCTCGACAACGGCCCCTCGCAGGCGGTGAGCCGCAAGGTGGGGTATCGTCCCAACGGCATTCAACGCATGGAGCGCCGCGAGCAGTTGGCGCAGCAGCAACTGCTGGTGCTGACCGAAGCGGACCTTGTCCGGGGCGAACCGATCACCGTCACCGGAGCCGACCCCCTCCTCGCCCAGCTCGGGCTCAGCACCACTTGATCGCATCAGCCAAGGTGGACAGCCTCGTAAAGAAGGCAGTCTCAGCGACACTTTCGCCACTCCGCGCCTCGTTTGTCGCTGAGACGACCAGGTTTACGAGGCCACCGCTGGGACGCGCTCGTCCCTCGCTCAGCGTTCCTTGACCAACCCGTACAGGTAGGCGTCACTGAGGGCCTCCCAGGAGGCTTCGATCACGTTCGTGCCGACGCCGACGGTGGTCCAGGTGTGCTCACCGTCGAAGGTGTCGATCAGTACGCGGACCGATGCATCGGTGCCGTGGCCCTGGTCGAGGATGCGGACGCGATAGTCGGTCAGCTCATAGCGTTCCACCTCACCAAAGGCCGGGTGCAGGGCGCGACGCAACGCGTGGGCCAGGGCATCGACGGGGCCGTTGCCCTCCCCCACGTACGCCTGGGTTTCATCCTTGGCCTCCAACTTCACCGTCGCCTCGGTGTTGGCCCGCCCGCGGAGGTCGCCGTCGGCCTCCCGGGCATCGGTGAAGACGCGCCAATTGCGTACCACAAAGGGCTTGTCGAGCTGGCCGAGCTCGTCGCGCAGCAACAGCTCGAAGGATGCGTCGGCCGCCTCGTAACTGTAGCCGCGCGCCTCGCGGGCCTTGACCACGTCGGTGATTCGCGCAGCCAGGACCCGATCGGACAGGTCAAAACCGAGCTCCTCGCCCTTGATCTGGATGTTGGCGCGGCCGGCCATGTCGGAGATCAGCATCCGCATGTCATTGCCGACTTCGGCCGGATCGAT
>JAKDKP010000624.1 GCA_030453285.1 Propionibacteriales bacterium | reverse complement strand
CAGCGCCCTGTTCAACAGCCGGCTTCACACGGCGACGGGTGACGCCTACATCTTGGAGTACGTGATCGTGCGGCTGAGCGCTGCGTCCGATGCGCAGCAACGATGGCCAGTAGCCTGACGAGTCCGACAGTCTCAGTTCTCCATTCGGAGGGACCACAAGTATCCAGGTGCCGCAGCCAAAGGGCTGATGGATCGTCACCATCCGGCTTCCGGCCATGAGGGCATCTCGCGTTCCGCGATGATCACGACACGGCAGTTCATGACCCGTCGTACGTTGCGCGCAACCCCTTCACTCGCTGGATCGCGAGACGAGTTCATGTGATGTGATGGTCGCCATGGCCGACGTGGCTGCAGCGATCAGGCGACTCGAGGACGTGGTTCCCCGGTTGCATGCCGAGTACCGGATTCCCGGGATGGCGGTCGGACTGTGCGATATTTCAGGCATCCTGTGGTCGCGTGGATTCGGCACAACGAGTGCCGACACTGATCAACCGGTGACCACCGCCACGCGGTTCAGCATCCAGTCGTGCTCGAAGATGTATACCGCTTTATGCGTCCTCCTTGCGGTGCGGCAGGGCCTCCTCGATCTTGACCGGCCGATCACCGACTACCTGCCAGGCTTCAGGGTGAACAGCGTCTTCGAGGACCGTCCGGAGCTTCAGATCACGTTGCGGCATCTGCTCAGCCACACAGCGGGGTTCACCCACGAGGCGCCCGAGGGCTCAAACTTCCTCGTCGGTCGGACATCGTTTGCCGCGCACTGTGCCAGCATCGCCAACACCTGGCTGCGGTTCCCGGTCGGGCACCACTACGAGTACTCCAACCTCGGCATCGACCTGGCGGCTCGGGTCGTCCAGCAGGTCAGTGGAAAGAGGTTCGAACGGTTCGCTCAAGAAGAGCTGTTCGATCCCCTCGGTCTGGAACGCACGACCTTCGACCACCGGGTCATCTCAGCCGACAACGAGCGCGCGATCGGCCACGACCCCGACATCCCCCGTCCACCGTTGCGGATGCCGATGGTCGGTGCAGGCGGCGTCTACACGAGCATCGACGATGCCTGCCGATTCGTCTCAGCGCATCTGCGCGGGCAGGTCGCAGGGCTCGGTCCAGCCGAACTGGCAGAGCTGGTCACGGTGCCGTACGGAGCACCCGATCAGGTGCTCGGCTATGGTCTTGGCACGGTCGTCGCTGAGGTCGACGGAATCGCGATCCACGGACACAGCGGTGGGGGGTTCGGCTTCCTGTCCGACATGTACTGGGCACCCGAGGCGAAGCTCGGAATCGTCGTGCTCACGAACTCGGAGGACCACGACCTACCGTGGCGGTTCGCCACGGGAGTCATCGGTGATCTTGTTGGTCGGCAACCGACGTCGGCCCAGGAGCCGCTGCCCACCGTCACGATCCCGCCTTCCACGATGCACGCCGTCACCGGCCAGTACGTCGGTCGGTTTGATGTCGTCGACATCACCGCCACCGACGAAGACTGCGTCTTCACCCGTGCGGGAGCGTCGACGTGTATGCGTTTCATCGATCCTCGCACCTTTGCCGGCGAGGACCGGCCGAGCGACCGGTTCGCCTTGCGCGACGCAGATCAGGACGGGGATCCGTGGTACCTGACTTCCCTGACCGACGGAACAACCTGGTACCGCAACGCCCTCCCCGGCATGGGAACGCAAGACGGGCCTGCCGACGGACCGTGGAACCGCACCTACGCGGTCCGCCGCAACGGAACTCGGGTCGCCACCGTCCGGTTGCGGCGGGGAATTGGCGGCACCGTCATCGATGATCGGTACGGCAACACCCTCCGCCTGACTCGCCATCGCGCCGACCTGTATGTGTCCTCGACCGGGGAAGCGCTGGACCTCGCCCGTAACCCCATCACCTACGCCAACATCCGCCTCGAACGGATCAGCTGACCTCATCACGCGGACCTCGGCAGACTGTTCATTGATCAGCACGCCGCCTCCCAAGCCCAGACAGGCGGTGAGCCTCAGCGACCTGGAGTGCGCGACCTCAATGCGGGCGACATCACGGCAATGGCGACGGCGGCCACCGGAGCCAGAATGAGCGCGTACCGCAGGCTCGAGGCGTCGGAGATGATGCCGACCAATGGCGGCCCGG
>JAKDKP010000623.1 GCA_030453285.1 Propionibacteriales bacterium | reverse complement strand
TCGACACCAGGAGGCTGCCGGCTCAGCGCCAACCGCTGGGCAGGTCGTCGGCGGTCGGCACCCATTGGTCGCGCCGCTGGACCCGTTCGGTCTCCCGCCGGCGGCGTTCGGCGACGACCACCGACAAGAACTCCTCGGGTGGCAGGTGCATCGGTGGCGGGGGAGCCGTCCGACCGTACATCTTGGCCGCCAGATCGGCCGCGATGGTCGACCGTGGATGTTGCAGCATCTGCTCGCGGCGCTGGGTGAACTGGCGGGCAGCGGTCAGCAGATCGGCCGGCACGCGGCTCAGCTCCAATCGCCCAGCCCATTCGGCCAGGTTCTCCGGGATCTCGGTGACCGGCGGCAGCGTCCGTGGTGGCCGGACGCGGACCACCATCGTGCCAGCCATCAGATCACCCAGCCGCTTGCCCTGTGGGTTCAGTGCTGCACTGATCACCCCGCCGAGAAAGGCCGTCCACGGGGCGAAGTCGACGTTCCAGAAGACGATCCACCGCACCAGGGCATGTCGGAACCGGATCGTCCCGCCGTCGTCGCGGGTGACCCGCGTCCCGGTCGCCCACTTGCCGAGAGTACGGCCGCGGGTGAGCGTCTCGGTGAGGATCGGGTAGGCGTACATCACCAGCAGACTGCCGATGATTTGGACGGCAACGAAGAGCGCCTCGGAGATGTCGCGCTGGTATTGATCGACCAGCACGAAGTTCCACAACCACAGTCCCAGGGCTACGACGGTCAGATCGATGATGGCGCCAAGGATGCGCATCGGCAGCCGGGCCGGACGCAGATCGAGCAGGATGGCGTCGCCGGTGACGATCTGGGTCATGCGTCGACTCTACTGGGCGACCGGGCCGCAGCGCCGGCTCGCCGAACCACTATCCGGTTAGGCTGGGGGGCGTGGACCTCGACGCCTTCGTGCTGGAGCACAGCCGTGATTGGGATCGGCTGAGCGAGCTCGGGCGGCAGACCCGCCTGACCGGACCGCAAGCCGACGAGTTGGTCGATCTCTATCAGCGGGTCGGAACCCATGTCGCGATCGTCCGCAGCAGCCACTCCGATCCGGTGCTGGAGGCGCGGCTGTCGAGTCTGGTCGCCGTCGCTCGCGGCAGTGTCACCGGCACCTCGCCGGCTGGACTGCGGAGGATCGCCCAGTTCTTCACCGCCGACTTCCCGGCGGCGGCCTATCGGGTCCGCTGGTGGTGGTTGGTCACCTCGGTGCTCTGTGTCGGGGTGGCGGTCTGGGTGATGTTCCGCATGCTGTCGGTGCCGGGACTGGCCGAGTCCATGATCGACGACCAGGCGGCCAAGGCATTGGTCGACTACGAGTTCGAAAGCTACTACACCGAGAACCCGGCCTCGGACTTCGCTCTGCAGGTGTTCCTGAACAACGCTTTGGTGACCGCCATCTGTCTGGCGTCGGGGATCATCGTGGTGCCGGTGCTGGCCCTGCTCTACCAGACGATGACCAACATCGGCATGATCTGGGCGTTGATGATCGACGCAGGCAGGGCCGACGTCTTCTACGGCATGCTGCTGCCGCACGGGATGCTCGAACTCACCGTCATCTTCCTGTCCGCTGGTGCCTCGCTGCGCCTGGGCTGGTCGTGGATGGCTCCAGGCCCCCGTACCCGATCCCAGGCGTTGGCCACCGAAGGGCGCGTGGTCGGAGCGATCGCGATCGGCGCGGCGGCCTGGTTGTTGATCAGCGGCGCCATCGAAGGATTCGTCACCCCCTCGGCCCTGCCGCCCTGGGCGCGCCTGACCATCGGCGGGGTGGTGTGGGCCTGCTTCATCGTGTACGTGCTGGTGCTGGGTCGCCGTGCCGTCGTCGCCGGCCACACCGGTGACGTTGACGCCCAGGCCCGGTCGGCTGAGGCACCCACCGAAGCCGCCATCTGAACCATCCGAGGTCGCCCGTCGGCCTGGGGACGAAGGATTCATCGACGGGCATCGGCCGTATACTCGCCGATGTGACCCAGCAGCAGATGGCCCCGGGCTCCGAGACGATTCTCGACGAGCGCACCGAATTCTCCCTCGACGAGGGGGATCACGAGCGCTTCTCGCACTATGTGCCGAAGGAGAAGCTCACCGAGGCCATGGTGATGGGGACCCCGGTGATCGCCC
>JAKDKP010000050.1 GCA_030453285.1 Propionibacteriales bacterium | reverse complement strand
GCCTCAGTGAACAACTCGGCACGGTGGAGAAGGGGGCCGCGACCGCAACCGTGGCCAGTTGCCCACGGGAACTCTCCGCCCGGGCCGGCGGCCGATAGCCCAGCCGATGTGCCGCCGCGACGACGTTGTCCCGGGTGGCGGCACGCACCTTGTGCGGCCGATTGAAGACGAGCGAAACCGTGGAGATGCTGACGCCCGCTTCGTCGGCGACGCTGTAGATGGTGGGTCTGGCCATGACCGAACCCTAGCCCGTATGCTGCACGCCATAGCACTTTTATCGAAGCACTTCGACTGGAGGTTCTCCGTGCATGTGGCTCTCGCGCCGGCCGTTCTGCGGTGGCGCCAACGGATCGCCGAGGTCACCGCCGAGTCCCCCGACGTCAGAGCGGCCCCCCTGGAGATCCAACGCCTCACCAACACCCGTATCGCCGACCGGTTGGCCAGCGAGTTCGGGCTGCCGGTTGATCCGGGCGTGAGGATCGATGAGATCGAACTCCCGGTCAGCGCCGGACGGAGTTCGTACGGGCGGCGCTATCGACCGCCGGGCGCCGAGACCGCCGCTCCCTTGCCCACCCAGGTGTTCCTGCACGGTGGCGCATTCGTTTTCGGCAGCCCCCGTGAGCTGGTGAACGACCAACTGCTCTCCCGGCGCGCGGCCGCCACCGGCATCCAGATCGTCTCCGTGGCGTACGGGTTGGCACCGGAACTGCCGTACCCGACCGGCCGCGACGACGCCCTGGTGGCACTGGCCCACCTGCAGACCAACGCGGACACGTACGACATCGATCCCGATCGGCTCGGACTCGGTGGCAACTCCGCCGGAGCCACCACCGTTGCCAGCGCCGCCCTGGCCTGTGCACTCGGGCTCATCGCTGATCCGCCGCGGATCCATCACCTGATGCTGGAGGTCCCAGCGGGGTCATTGCGGGAGACCGACTTCGGGCCCGATGCGCCTGCAGAACTCCTGGCCATGGCGCGCGGCACCGTTGCGGCTCTGCTGCCTACCGGCGAGATCGATGACGCCGCTTCCCCGGCCGATGCGCCAAGTCTCGCCGGGCTGCCACCGACCACGGTGATGACCGCCCAGCTCGACGAACTTCGCACCGGGGCCGCCCGTCTGGTGCACCGACTCCAAGCCGCCGGAGTGCCAACGGTCTGGCACGACCTGCCCGATCACGACCACGCCAGTTGCGGCATCACGGCCAGTTATCCTGCGGCGCGCCACTGGCAGGATCTGGCGGCCGCCGAGCTGAGAGCCGCCTACCGCAGTCATCCCTCACCCACCCACCGCTCCACCGATTCGGAGGCCTGACGTGCCTGTGGACCCTCAGATTCTCGCCTGGGCTCGGGATCGCCCGAAGGTGGGTCCGCCTCGGAACATCCGCCAGCGTCGTCGTCGTGCCGCCGAGGCCGATGCCCGCGACTGGGATCAGCGCGGCCTGCCGATGCCTGCGGCAGACATCGAAGAGGTGATCGTCCCGGTCTCCCCCGGCCCCGATGTGCGGATTCGTCTGCACCGCCCGGTCAACGTCGAGAAGGCGTCGCCGGCAGTGATCAACTTTTTCGGCGGTGCGTTTCGCCAGGGCGGTGTCGACTACCAGTTCAACCAATGGGCCAACCGGGCGCGAGCTCGCGACGCGGGTGTGGTGATGGTCGCCGTCGACTACGCCCTGGCTCCGGAACATCGCGCCCCCACCCAGCTCGAGCAGGGCCTGGCCGTGCTGGACTGGGTTGTTGATCATGGTGCCGAGTACGGCATCGATCCGACTCGGATCGCTGTCGGAGGACAGTCCTCGGGTGGCAATCTCGCCGCCTGCCTGGTGAACGAGAATCTCGATCGACGCCGACACCCGATCGCCCTGCAGGTGTTGGAGGTGCCCGCCCTTGACCTGTCGAGGAAGTCACTGAGCCTCGACGTGCTCCGGGCCTTCCGCATTCCGAAGTTTCTGGCCCGGTGGGACTACCGGTCGATGGCCAAGGACTATCTCGGCCACCGGCGCCCCGTCATCAATCCTCGCGACTCCCCGATGCAGCGTGCCGATCTGTCGCAAGTGCCGCCAACGGTGCTGATGCTGGCCGAGTTCGACGTGCTGCGCGGCGACGGCGTGGTCTACCACGCCCGGCTGCGGGCGGCGGGGGTGCAGTCCAGCGCGATGATCGCCGTCGGACAGACCCACGATTCGGCCGGCGCCGTCGGCGCCCTGCTGGCTGCCCAGCATTGGCACGCCAGTGTCGTCGGCTGCCTGCGTACGCTCCACACCCCCATCGACACCGACGAACCATCGCCGCCTCGACAGTGATCCCCGACCCGGGGATGACCGCCAAGATCAACAACTGACCGAAGGACAAGGATGTCTGCGCTCACCGATCACCAACCGGATGACCCCACACCCGGGGTGATCGCCGACCCGCGAGCCGTCGAGCATGCTCCGCTGGCGGCGGACAAGATCATCGGCCAATCTCAGGGCCCTCAGTTCCTGCCGTTGTTCGTGCTGGCCTGGTTCGGGGTGAACCTGGCCGTCGCGGCGATGATGGGCGCGGCGATTCCCAAGGCGATGCTGTTCCTCGACGAGGTCAACAAGGAAGAGAACACGGCCATGATCACCGCCATCGGGGGCGTGGCAGTGATGATCATCACCCCGCTGTTCGGCCGGCTCAGTGATCGCACCATGACGCGTTGGGGCATGCGCAAGCCATGGATGCTCGGCGGTCTGGTCGTCGGTCTGGGTGGGGTGATCGTGTTGGCCTTGGCGGCATCGATCCCGATGATGATCATCGGCTGGGTGATCGTCCAGGTCGGCTTCGGCGCCACAGCGATGGCCCAGCACGCCCTGTTGGCCGCCCAGATCCCCACGCGCATCCGAGCTCGCGTCGCCGCAGCGGTCGGTGTCGCCTCCGGCATCTCCACCATTGCCGCGGCGGCGATCGTGGCGGGCCTGCCCAACGACGCCCAACCGTTGTGGTTCTTGGTCCCCGGTGCCATCGGCACGCTCTGCGCGTTGTTTCTGATCATCGGCTACCGCGATGCCGTACGAACCGAACCGGCACCGGCGCTCTCCCTGAGCGAGGTGCTCAGCACGTACTGGTTGGACCCGGTCCGCTACCGCGACTTCTTCTGGGCGTGGGCCTGTCGGTTCCTGGTCACCATGTCGATCTTCACCGTGTCGCTGTTCCTGCTGTTCCTGATCGTCGATGTGTTGAAGGTGCCCAAGGAGCAGGCCTCGGGCATCCTCGCCTTGGCGTTGTCGGTCTTCTTCGTCGGAAACATCGTCTCCACGGTGCTCTTCGGCTGGATCTCGGACCGGACGAAGCGACGCAAGCCGATCATCTGGGCCTCCTGCTTCATCTCGGCGATCGGCCTGCTGGTGTGCATGTTCGCCGGCGACCAGACCCAGTTCCTGATCGGCATCGCGATCGTCGGTGCCGGGCAGGGCGCCTACATCTCGGTCGATGTTGCGATGATGACCGAGGTGCTGCCCTCGGCCGCCGAAGCCGGGAAGGACCTCGGGATCGTGGCCCTGTCGTACCAGCTGCCGCAGGTGCTCGGGCCGATTCTCGGAGCCGTCGTGATCAGCACCGCCGGCGGACAGAACTACACCGGACTGTTCGGGTACGCGTTGGTGCTGTCGGTTCTGGGGGGACTGGCGGTGTTGCCGATCCGCGCCATCCGCTGAGCAGACGACAACGCGCCCGTACGACGGAACGAACTCAGCTCGACTGCTGGCGCAGAGCCAACAGATGATCCGACATCGCCCTCGCCTCACCGATCTGATTCACCACGCGCCAGGTGATCCGGGCTTGGGCATCCAGGACGAAGGAGCCACGCAGGGCCACTCCTGCGCTCTCATCGAAGACGCCGTACGCCCGGGCGATCTGCCCATGCGGCCAGTGATCGGTGAGCAGGTCGAACCCGAACGATTCCGCCTCGGCAAACGTCCGCAGGCTGAACATCGAGTCGCACGAGATCCCCAGTACCCGGGCACCACAGGCCGCGAACTCCGCGGACAGGTCGCGCAACTCCTGCAACTCACCGGTGCAGATGCCGGTGAACGCGTACGGGAAGAAGACCAGTACGGCTGGCGCTCCGGCCAAGTCGCCGAGAGTGACCGGCTGGCCGTACTGGTTGCGGCTGCTGAAGGCCGGAGCCGTCTCCGGCGGGGCAGGTGTCAGCGAGGAGGGCGATCCGGAGGCCGGATCGATCATCGCGGCACACCCTTGGGACGGACGAGTTTGCTCGCGGCCCAGTCCTGGGAGACCTGCTGACCTTTGGTCACCGCCATGCCTGCGGTGAGGGCGGCCTCCTGAATCACCGCAGCGTCCACGAATCCGGGACGACCCACCTTGGGGGTCATCAGCCAGATGTGGCCGTCGTCGGCGAGATCGGTCAGCGAGTCGACCAAGCCATCGATCAGGTCGCCATCGTCCTCTCGCCACCACAGCAGGACGGCATCCACCGCTTCGACGGCCTCTTCAACCATTTCAGCGTCGAGCCCGTCTTCGACGGCCACCCGCAGGGTGTCGTCGACGTCCTCGTCCCAACCGAGTTCCTGAATCACCAGCCCAGTCCTGACGCCGAGCAACTCGGCGGTTGAGGACTCCTTGGCGGTCCCGCTCACACAACTCCCTTCGGTGACATCCCTGACCGGTACGGCCAGGTGCCACGCCTTCTTGAATTCCTGGGGCCTTCTCGAATTTCTTGGTGCCGACGCGGCCCGTTGTGGGCACCAGCCTGCCAGAACCCGGCGGAGCCGCGAAACCCCCTCGGACAACACCGATGGATGGGCCCCGACTACAGATCGCTGACGAAGGGTGGAAAACTGGGTAGGAGCTGTCGTCCACACCCAGACGTGCAGCGTTGGAGAATGAGAAGGAGCTCACCCATGGCCAAGCCGGGAGATCGTCCCGCCATCACCGCCCACGGCATCCCCAGTCAGATCCCTGACATCGATCAGGAGGAGACCGCGGAGTGGCTCGAGTCGTTGGACGGTCTGTTGGACGAGCAGGGGAAGCACCGGGCGCGCTTCATCATGCTGAAGCTCCTGGACCGAGTCCGGGAACGCGCGGTCGGGCTGCCTGCCCTACGCAGCAGCGACTACATCAACACGATCCCGCCCGAGGCCGAACCGTACTTTCCCGGCGACGAGCACATCGAACGCCGGATTCGCGCCTTCGTCCGCTGGAACGCCGCGGTGATGGTCTCCAAGGCCAACCGCAAGGGCCTGGAGGTCGGCGGCCACATCGCCACGTACCAGAGTGCGGCCAGCCTGTACGAGGTCGGCTTCAACCACTTCTTCCGCGGCAAGGACCACCCCGGTGGCGGTGACCACATCTACATCCAGGGGCACGCCTCTCCCGGCATCTACGCCCGCGCCTATCTCGAGGGCCGGCTGACCACCGCTCAGCTCGACGCCTTCCGCCAGGAAGTCTCCCAGGGACCGCACAAGGGCCTCTCCTCGTACCCTCACCCGCGACTCATGCCGCACTTCTGGGAGTACCCGACGGTGTCGATGGGGATCACCGCGATCACCTCGATCTATCAGGCACGCTTCAACCGCTACCTGTCCAATCGCGGCATCGCCGACACCTCCGACCAGCACGTGTGGGCCTTCCTCGGTGACGGCGAGATGGGCGAGCCGGAGTCGTTGGGTGCGATCAACGTCGCCGCCCGCGAGGGTCTGGACAACCTCACGTTCGTGATCAACTGCAACCTGCAGCAGCTCGACGGGCCGGTCCGCGGCAACGGCAAGATCGTCCAGGAGCTCGAGTCGATCTTCCTCGGTGCCGGCTGGAACGTGATCAAGGTGCTGTGGGGTCGCGGCTGGGATCGACTGCTGGCCAAGGACGCCGACGGTGCGCTGGTCAACAAGATGAACACCACCCCCGACGGCCAGTTCCAGACGTATTCGGTGGAGACCGGCGACTACATCCGGACGAACTTCTTCGACGGCCCGAGGCTGACCAAGATGGTCGACGATCTCAGTGACGACGACTTGCGCAAGCTTCCGCGTGGTGGGCACGACTACCGCAAGGTGTATTCGGCCTTCAAGGCCGCCACCGAGCATGTCGGACAACCGACGGTGATTCTGGCCCAGACCGTCAAGGGTTGGACGATCGAGGCCTTGGAGGGCCGCAATGCGACCCACCAGATGAAGAAGCTCACCACCAAGGACCTGATGGCCTTCCGCGATCGGCTCTATCTGCCGATCGAGGACTCGGCGCTGCAGGATCCGTACGACCCGCCGTACTTCCATCCTGGCAACGCTTCCGACGAGATCAAGTATCTCCAGGAACGCCGGCGGGAGTTGGGCGGGTACATCCCCGAACGACGGGTGAAGCCGAAGCTGCTCACCCTGCCCGGTGACAAGGTGTACGAGTCTCTGCAGAAGGGGGCCGGCGACAACAAGGTGGCCACCACTCAGGCGTTCGTCCGCTTGCTGCGCGACCTGATGAAGGATCCCGAGATCGGCAAGCGCATCGTGCCGATCGCGCCCGACGAGTTCCGCACCTTCGGCATGGACTCGATGTTCCCGACCAGCAAGATCTACAACCCCCACGGGCAGACCTACGACAGCGTTGACCGGCGACTGCTGCTGTCCTACAAGGAATCCGAGCAGGGCCAGCTGCTGCATGAGGGCATCTCGGAGGTGGGCGCGATGGGTTCGACGATCGCCGCCGGCACCTCGTACGCGGTGCACGGCGAGCCGATGATCCCGGTCTACATCTTCTATTCGATGTTCGGATTCCAGCGCACCGGCGACTTCATCTGGGCGATGGCCGACCAGATGGGCCGCGGCTTCCTGATCGGTGCGACGGCCGGACGCACCACGCTGACCGGAGAGGGTCTGCAGCACGCCGACGGCCACTCCCCGTTGCTGGCCAGCACCAACCCCGCAGTCGTGCACTACGATCCGGCGTTCGCCTACGAGGTCTCGCACATTGTCCAGGACGGTCTACGACGGATGTACGGGTACGAGGACTCCGAGAACGGTGAGGGTGAGAACGTCATCTTCTACCTGACGGTCTACAACGAGCCGGTCGCCCAGCCGGCCCAACCCGAAAACGTGTCAGCAGAACAGATACTCAAGGGCCTGTACCGCTTCTCCGCCAGCGAGCACGACGGCCCCAAGGCGCAGATTCTCGCCTCCGGGGTCAGCATGCCGGCCGCGGTGAAGGCGCAAGAGATCCTGGCCAATGATCATGGTGTTTCGGCTGATGTGTGGTCGGTGACCTCGTGGAATGAGCTGCGTCGCGAAGCGGTCGAGTGCGATGAGCACAACTACGCCCACGCCGGTGAGGAGCCGCGGTCGCCGTACGTCACCCAAACCCTGCACGGCACCGAGGGGCCGGTGGTCGCGGTCAGCGACTACATGAAGGCCGTCCAGGACCAGATCCGTCCGTGGGTGCACAACACCTGGGTGAGCCTGGGCACCGATGGTTTCGGTTTTGCCGACACCAGGCCGGCAGCCCGACGCTTCTTCCAGACCGATGCCGAATCGATCGTGGTCGCGACCCTGCAAGGGCTGGCTGCCGAAGGCGCGTACGACAAGGACGAGGCCGCCAAGGCCTATGACGCTTACCGCATCGGGGATCCGACCGCCGTCGCCGATCGGGCCCAGGAGGGCGGCGACGCCTGACCCTTGGTCACCTGACCAAGCATGATCAACAACGGCCTCCGACCTCGCACCGGGGGCCGTTGTCGTGTTCACCGACTCGTCACCGGTTCGGCACCGGGATGACCGTTCCGCGTGGTTGTCTGCTGCCGCCTCGGCACATCGTGTGCCAGGAGTCACGACGGGGGGGCAGGACATGACTGGCGATACCGGTGTCTCGACAGGATCACTCATCGGTCGGCGGCGGTCGCGGCGTCTGGTCGTGGCCCTGACCACTCTCGCCGTGCTGGGCGCAGGCCTCACCGCCACGTCGCCGAGCCCTTCGTCCGAGGCGACTCCCGGTGGCGGCTTCACCCGGATCGCCACCTTGGGCGCGTACGAGAACAACAGCGATCCCGGTGCTGACGCGGTTGCCGAGATCTCGACCGTCACCCCGGACGGCAACACCCTCGTGTACACCGATGCTGCCGGTGATCAGGTCGGTTTCGTCGACATCTCCGACCCGTCCCGGCCCAAACCTGCCGGGGCCGTGGGTGTGGACGGCGAACCGACGTCGGTGTATGCGGTCGGTGCGTACCTGTTGGTGGTGGTCGACTCCTCCGACGGCAACTTCGCCCAACCGTCCGGTCACATCTCGGTCCTGGACGCCAGTTCCCGTACGGTGGTCCGCACCATCGAGCTGAACGGACAGCCGGACTCGATCGATGTGCGCGGCCGCACGGCGGTGATCGCGATCGAGAACCAGCGCGACGAAGAGACCACCCCACCCGGCGGCACGAAGGGCGACCTGCCCCAGTCGCCGGCCGGCCGGCTGGCCGTGCTCGACCTGACCGGCGACGTGACCGCCTGGACACCTGAGACCGTCAGCCTGACCGGACTCACCAAGATCACCGAACCGACCGATCCCGAGCCGGAGTACGTGAAGATCTCCCCCGACGGCACCCGGGTGGCAGTCACTCTGCAGGAGAACAATGCGGTCGCCGTTGTTGATCTTGAATCTCTTACGGTGACGAACAGCTTTTCCGCCGGCACCGTTGACGTGGCCGGGGTGGACACCGTCGAGGACGGCGTCATCAATCCGACCGGCTCGCTGACCGACGTACCCCGCGAACCGGACTCTCTTGGCTGGATCGACAACGGCCGGCTGGCCACGGCCAACGAAGGAGACTGGAGGGGTGGCAGTCGTGGCTGGACGATCTTCGACAGCGAGACCGGCGAGGTGGTGTGGGATGCCGGCAACACCTTCGAGAACGCCCTGATCGCCGCCGGGCTCTACCCGGAGGATCGCTCCGACGCCAAGGGCACCGAACCCGAAGGCCTCGCGGTCGCGGAATTCGGCGGGCGGCCGTACGTGTTCATCGGCTCCGAACGTGGCAACGTCGTGGCCGCGTACGACGTGACAGACCCGACGCAACCGCGCCTGACCCAGCTCCTGCCGTCGACCAAGGGGCCTGAGGGGCTGCTGCCGATCCCTGACCGAAATCTGTTGGTGGTCTCGTCGGAGGTGGATGACGTCAAGATCGGGCTGCGTGCCACCGTTCAGGTGTACGCGTTCGGTGATCAGCCGATGGCCTACCCCATGATCAGTTCGAAGAATCGCCCGGACGGATCT
>JAKDKP010000622.1 GCA_030453285.1 Propionibacteriales bacterium | reverse complement strand
GGGCCTCCGGTTTGCCGGCCCGATCACTCGCCGCGCGTCTTGGCAATGACCTCGTCGGCCACGTTCTTGGGCATCTCGGCGTACGAGTCGAACTCCATGGAGTAGTTCGCCTGGCCCGAGGTCTTGGACCGCAGATCACCGACGTATCCGAACATCTCCGACAACGGCACGACCGCTTCGACGACCTGGTTGCCGTGCTCCTCGCGGGTGCCCTGCATCAGACCACGGCGTGCGTTGAGGTCACCGATGACCGTGCCCAGGTAGTCGTTGGGCGTAGTCACCTCGACCTTCATCATCGGCTCCATCAGCGCCGGGTCGGCACGCCGCGCGGCTTCCTTGAAGACGTTGATGCCGGCGATCTTGAACGCCAGTTCCGACGAGTCGACGTCGTGGTAGGCGCCATCGGTCAGGGTGACCTTGATGTCCTCGACGGCGTAGCCGGCCAGGACACCGAACTGCATGGCCTCCTGGATGCCCTGGTCCACCGCGGGGATGTACTCCTTGGGGATGCGGCCACCGGTGACACCGTTGACGAACTCGTAGCCCGAGCCCGGCTCCAGCGGCTCGAGGTTGACGATCACCCGGGCGTACTGACCCGAACCACCGGACTGCTTCTTGTGGGTGTACTCGACCTTCTCCACCGCACGGCGGAGGGTCTCGCGGTACGCCACCTGCGGCTTGCCGATGTTGGCCTCGACGTTGAATTCGCGACGCATCCGGTCGATCAGGATGTCCAGGTGCAACTCACCCATGCCGGCGATGATCGTCTGGCCGGTCTCCTCGTCGGTGTGGACGCGGAAGGTCGGATCCTCCTCGGCCAACCGCTGAATCGCCGCGCCCAGCTTCTCCTGGTCGCTCTTGGTCTTGGGCTCGATGGCCTGCTCGATCACCGGTGCCGGGAAGTCCATCGACTCCAGCACGATCGACTTGCCGGGATCACTCAGCGTCTCGCCGGTGGTGGTGTCCTTCAGGCCCATCACCGCAACGATCTGACCGGCACCGACCGAGGCGATCTCCTCACGCTTGTTGGCGTGCATCTGGTAGATCTTGCCGATCCGCTCCTTGCGCTGCTTGGTGCTGTTCAGCACCGTCGAGCCGGCCTCGAGGCGTCCCGAGTAGAGCCGGATGAACGGCAGCTTGCCCAGGTGCGGGTCGGCGGCGATCTTGAACGCCAACGCCGAGAACGGCTCGTCGTCCGAGGGCCGACGGTGCAGCACGGTCTCCTCGTCGCCCGGCTTGAAGCCATCGATGGCCGGCACGTCGAGCGGCGAAGGCAGGTACGCCAGGACGGCATCCAGCAGCGGCTGCACGCCCTTGTTCTTGAACGCGGTGCCACAGAACACGGCCGTGATCGAGCTGGTCAGCACCGCACGCCGTACGGCCTGCTGCAGGTCGTCGTCGGTGAAGTCGCCATCGAGGTACTTCTCGGCGAACTCGTCGTCGTGGTCGGCGACGGTCTCGACCAGCGCCTCGCGGGCAGCCTGGGCGTCGGCGGCCATCTCGGTCGGGATCTCCTCGACCTCGTAGTCCTCACCGATCGCGGTCTCGCCGCGCCAGGTCAGGGCCCGCATCCGCACCAGATCGACGACGCCGAGGAAGTCGCCCTCGGCACCGATCGGCAACTGCATCACTGCGGCGGTTGCGTTGAGCCGCTCCCGGATCGTCTTGACGCAGAAATCGAAGTTGGCGCCGGTACGGTCCAGTTTGTTGACGAAGCAGATCCGCGGGACACCGTACCGGTCGGCCTGACGCCACACGGTCTGGGACTGCGGCTCGACACCGGCAACACCGTCGAACACCGCGACCGCGCCGTCGAGGACGCGCAGCGAGCGCTCGACCTCGATGGTGAAGTCGACGTGCCCGGGGGTGTCGATGATGTTGATCTGGTGGTCCTTCCACTGACAGGTGGTGGCAGCCGAGGTGATCGTGATGCCACGCTCCTGCTCCTGTTCCATCCAGTCCATGGTGGCGCCACCGTCGTGCACCTCGCCGATCTTGTAGTTGATGCCTGTGTAGTACAGGATCCGCTCGGTGGTGGTGGTCTTGCCCGCATCGATGTGGGCCATGATCCCAATGTTGCGGACCTTGCCCAGGTCAGTCTTGATTTCGACGGCCACGGAAGCTCAAACCTCTAATCTCT
>JAKDKP010000621.1 GCA_030453285.1 Propionibacteriales bacterium | reverse complement strand
ACCCGCGACCTCCGCCGTGACAGGGCGGCGCGCTAACCAACTGCGCTACGGGGCCAACACTGGCAGTCTTTGCCAGCGGAGAAAATATAGCGTCCCCACCTGCGCCGCGCCAAATTGGTCAGCCCCGTGCTCGGCTCTATGATCGGCGATGACTCGGGGCTGCCGGGCCGGCATGGATGAGGGACTGATGAATCGACACCCCCAGCGCGTTGCGGTGATCGTGCCGTGCCACAACGAGGAGATCACCGTCGCGACTGTGGTGGCCGACCTCAAGCGGGCGGTTCCCGAGAGCGACGTGTACGTCTACGACAACAACTCGACCGACCGTACGGCCGAACTCGCCCGCGCAGCCGGAGCGATCGTCCGGACCGAGCACCGCAAGGGCAAGGGCAACGTCATCCGCCGTGCCTTCGGTGACATCGACGCCGACATCTACGTCACCATCGACGGGGACGACACCTACGAGGCGGCTGATCTGCCGGAGATGATCAAGTTGCTCGAGGCCGGCCCGTACGACCACGTGCTGGGGGTGCGGCAGGACACCCAGGACACCTCCTCGTACCGGCCGGGTCACGAGATGGGCAACCGGATGTTCAACCGGCTGCTGAGCGCGCTCTTCCGGTCCAAGGTGTCGGACATGCTCAGCGGCTACCGGGTCTTCTCGCGGCGGTTCGTGAAGTCGTTCCCGGCCCTGTCGAAGGAGTTCGAGATCGAGACCGAGCTCACCGTCCACATCATGTCGCTGCGCCTGCCGCATGCCGAGTACCCGGTGGGGTTCCGGGATCGGCCTGCGGGCAGCGAGAGCAAGTTGAACACCTACTCCGACGGGCTGCGCATCCTGAGCGTGATTGCCGGCTTGCTGCGCAACGAGCGCCCGGTACTGTTCCACGGGGTGCTCGCAGTGATCCTGGGTCTGCTGTCGTTGGTGTTGGGCACGCCGGTGGTGCTCGAATTCTTCAAGACCGGGCTGGTGCCGAGGTTCCCGACCGCCTTCCTGGCCGTCGGCCTGATGGTGTTGGCCTTCCTGGTCGGGACAACAGGGGTGGTGCTGGACGGCATCCGGCTCAGTCGCCACGAGACCTCGCGGCTGACGTACCTCGCCCTGGATGCTGTGGCCGGCTCGCCGGCCGTCACCGACTCGCCCGCCGTCACCGACGAGCTGCCCGCGCCGGTCGAGCCGGGACTGAATCCGCCAGTGAGGCATGTGAAGCCGGAATCGGCGTGACCGGCCGGGCCGCACGACACTCCCGCCTGCGAGCCCTGCTGGTCGAGGTGCTGCGCTTCCTCGCCGTCGGTGGGGTGGCGTACGTGGTCGACGTCGGGCTGACCAATCTCCTGGTGTACGGGTTCGGCCAGGGTGGCCCGATGGCTGATCAGCCACTCCCGGCCACCGTGGTGTCCACCGCAGCATCGATGGTGGTCGCCTGGCTCGGCAACAAGTTGTGGACCTACGGTCATCGTGGCACCCGGACCACCGTCCGCGCGGTGCTGCTGTTCGTCGTGGTGAACCTGCTCAGCATGCTGTTGCGCCTGGTCCCCCTGGCGGTGGCGTGGTACCTGCTCGGACTGCGGGATCCGCTCTCGTACAACATCTCCAACAACATCATCGGGATGGCGCTGGCCATGGCCTTCCGCTTCTTCGCGTACCGTCGGTTCGTGTTCATCGAGAACGACACCAGGGCTCGGACGGGTGGGTCGGGGTCGTGAACGAACTCTTCTGGACCCGCGGACGACCACGGCACGACTACTCCTGGGTCGGATGGCTCTGGCTTGCCGCCGCGTTGGCCGCGGTGATCGGCGCGGCAGTGTTCCTCGGCGAATACAACGACCCCGGCCGGATGGAGCACGACGCACTGTTCCAACTGGGCCAGGCTCAGGGGGAGAAGCCACTGAACGACTGGCATCCAGTGATCCTCACGGTGTTCTGGCGCTGGTTGATCGACACCACCGGGCAGGTGTCGGCGATGCTGTGGGTGCAGATCTGGGTGATCGCCGCCGTCGCGTACGGCTTCGCGGTCTATCTCTATGACCTGACCCGAAGGATCGGCTGGTCCGCGCTGGGCCTGGCGGTCTTCTTCCTGCCGTACATGATGAATCTGTACGGGATGATCTGGAAGGACACCCAGATGGTGATGGCCTT
>JAKDKP010000049.1 GCA_030453285.1 Propionibacteriales bacterium | reverse complement strand
CGATGGCGCTGGCGAACCTGCAACAGTTGATGATCGGCCTCAGCGACAACACCGCGACCAACACGATGACCGATCTGCTCGGCGGAGTGGTCGCGGTCAACGACCGGCTGGCCTCGTACGGCTTCGACTCCCGACTGCGACGGCACTGTGGCCAGGTCACCGAGACTCCGATCGATGAGGTGCCCGCCGCCGAGCTGCCCAGCCCGCCCGGGTTCAGCATCGTCATTCCCACCGAGCACCTGGCTGCGATGCGACGTGCCATGGAGCTGGATGAGATCACCCGCAGCCATTTCGAAAGTCAGGCCGACCGACGGTCGCTGGCCCGCTTCCTCGACGAGGACGTCGTGTTTCCGCACAAGACCGGCACCAGCGAAGGAGTCCGGCACGATGCGGGCGTGCTCGTCCGGGACGGCCACGTACTGGCGGTGTCGATGTTCTCCGACTCGACCGTGCATCCCGAATCAGCCGATCATCCAGCCTGCCTTGCCGCTGCCTGCGGGATGGCACGCACGCTGGAACTGCTCGGCTGGAACGACCTGCTGGCAACCGACTTCTGGCCCGTTCGCTGACACCGTCTCCCAGCTCAGGTTCGGCTCGTCCGGTGCACCTTGTGGTTGGCCGCTTGGGCACGCGGCCGTACGACGAGCCGGTCGATGTTGACGTGCGGCGGACGCGAGGCCACCCAGGCCAGGCACTCGGCGACGTCCTCGGCCACCAGTGGGCTGGGCACCCCGTCGTAGACCGCTGCCGCGCGTTCGGAGTCGCCGCCGAAGCGGGTCAGGGAGAATTCCTCGGTCTGCACCATGCCCGGCGCGACCTCGCACACCCGGACCGGCTCGGCGACCAGTTCAAGCCGTAGCGCGCCGACCATCGCACGCTCGGCCGACTTGGCCGCGCAGTATCCGGCGCCACCTTCGTACGGAGTCTCGGCAGCGGTCGAGGTGACGAACAGGATGCTGCCCTCGGCGGCCCGTACGGCGGGCAACAGCGCCTTGGTCACCGCAGCGGCGCCCAGCACATTGCTGGCGTACATCGTCTGCCACCGTTCAAGATCGGCCTCGGCCAACGGCTCCTGTCCCAGCGCGCCGCCGGCGTTGTTGATCAACACCGCCACCTGCGGGCCGGCGGCGTTCGCCAGGGCGGCCACCTCATCGGCAGAGGTCACGTCACAGGCCACTGCCACGCCACCGATCTCTTCGGCCAGCGCGGTGATCCGGGCCAGGCGGCGGGCGGCCAGCACCACGGTGAATCCGTCGGCGGCCAGGCGGCGGGCCGTCGCGGCGCCGATGCCGGAACTGGCACCGGTCACCACGGCGATCGGGGCATCGTCGGCGATCGGGGCATTGCCGGTGGTCGGGAGAGCAACGGGTGTCGTCATGGTGGGATTCTTGCAAACCGGTTCTTGGTGGCCCGATAGTCTCGGCACATGACTTCGACGCTGATCCTCTTGCGCCACGGCGAGAGCGAATGGAACGCCAAGAACCTGTTCACCGGCTGGGTGGACGTCGACCTGAACGAGAAGGGGCGCGCCGAGGCCGAACGCGGCGGCCAGCTCCTCGTCGACAACGACCTGCTGCCCGATGTGGTGCACACCTCGGTGCTGCGCCGGGCGATCCGTACTGCCGAGATCGCCCTGCAGTCCGCCGAGCGCTACTGGATCGATGTCCGCCGCTCCTGGCGCCTCAACGAGCGCCATTACGGCGCCCTGCAGGGCAAGGACAAGGCCGCAACCCTGGCCGAGTTCGGCGAGGAGCAGTTCATGACGTGGCGTCGGTCGTACGACACCCCGCCGCCGCCGATCGAGGTCGCCAACGAGTTCGCCAACTTCGCCGACCCCCGTTACGCCTTCCTGCCCAGCGAGGCCCGGCCGGCCACCGAGTGTCTGGCCGATGTCGTGGTCCGGATGCTCCCGTACTGGTACGACTCGATTGTCCCTGACCTTCGTACGGGCCGGGTCACCCTGGTCGCCGCGCACGGCAACTCCCTGCGGGCGCTCGTCAAGCACCTCGGCGGGATGGGTGACGAGGAAGTGGTTGGACTCAACATCCCCACCGGCATCCCCTTGCTGTACGAGCTCGACGACGACCTGAAGCCGGTCACTCCCGGCGGCCGCTACCTTGATCCGGAGGCGGCCAAGGCCGCCATCGAGGCGGTCAAGAACCAGGGCAAGAAGTGAACTGAGCACCACGCACCACACGACGGCCGCCGGGAACCCCGCGGCCCGCGGGGGGGTTAGTACGAGTTGATCATGATCTGTTGATCATGATCAGGGTGATCATGGCTCGGGCCAGGTCTCGTCCTCGGGGAACTCCCCGGTCACGATGTAGACCACACGGCGGGCCATCGAGTCGGCGTGGTCGGCGATCCGCTCGTAGTAGCGGCCGAGCAGTGCCACGTCGACGGCAGCCTCCACACCGTGGGTCCAGTCGTCGCTGAGCAGGGACCGGAACTGACTGCGGCGCAGGTCGTCCATCTCCTCGTCACGGTCCTGGACATCCTGGGCGGCCGCGACGTCACGATCGGCCAGCACCCGACCGGCCGAGACGACCATCTTTTCGGCCACTTCAGCCATCCGGGTGAAGTTGCCGCGCATCGGATCCGGGACGGCACACTCGGGATACCTCAGCCGCGCAATCTTGGCCACATGGGCGGCGAGGTCACCCATCCGCTCCAACTCGGTCACCATCCGCAGGCTGGCCACCAGCATCCGCAGTTCTCCGGCCACCGGTGACTGGCGGGCGAGGAGCTGGAAGGCGCGCGACTCCAGATCGGTGCGCATCTCGTCGATCTCCTCGTCCTGGCTGATCACCAGTTCGGCGCGGTGCAGGTCGGCTTCGAGCAGGGCCTTGGTGCCGACCCGTACGGCGACCGCCACCTTCTGGGTCATGGTGACGAGGTCACCGAGAATCCCCTCGAGCTGTTCACGGTAGGTGTGGCGCATGGGTGGTCCTTGATCATCTTCGTCGATCCGGCTGGGCAGAGTCGAACACCGGAGGTGGCCATCAGGTGGCCAACCTAACGTGCCATCCTACGGGGTGGCTGAGCCGATCTGAACGCGCGGTGAACGATCTGCCAACGGGAGATGCCGACGAGGTTGGTCCTAGGATGAGCACGTGCTTCCAGTCGTCCTCGCACTGTGCGGCCTGCTGGTCGGGATCGGCCTCGGCATCCTGATCATGGTCGGATTGCAGCGACTCCACACGCAATCCGCGGTCGATGAGGCCTTGGCCGAGCCGCCACGCGAGGCCGTCGTGCCCGAGGGAGTGGGGCAGGTGCTCGACGTGCTGAGTTCGCTGGCGATCGTGGTGGGACCCCATGACGAAGTGCTGCGCTCGAGCGAGTCCGCGGTCCGGCTCGGTCTGGTGCGCGGCAGCAGGGTGGTTCCTGATCAACTTCTGGCCATCGTCCGTGACGTACGGCGGGAGGACGAGGTCCGGGTGCTCGACCTCGATCTGCCGAGGGGCCGTGGTGACCAGACGATTCATCTGTCGGTGCGCGTCGCCACCCTGGAACCGAACCTGGTCTTCGTGCTGGCCGACGACCGTACGGCCGAACGCCGGATCGAGGACATCCGACGAGACTTCGTCGCCAACGTGTCCCACGAGCTGAAGACACCCATCGGAGCCGTCGCGCTGCTGTCGGAGGCGGTGCTGGAGGCGGCCGAGGACCCCGACGGGGTCCGCCGCTTCGCCGGACGGATGGCGGTGGAGTCACAGCGACTGTCCGACCTGGTCGTCCAACTGATCGAGCTCTCCCGACTACAGGCCCACGACCCGATGCTGCAGGCGGGTCGAGTGGGCATCGACGATGTCTTCGCCGATGCGGTGGATCGCTCGCAGGTCGATGCCGATGCCAAGGGGGTCCAGCTCCGGGTTGCCGGTGATCGCGGTTGTGAGGTGCTCGGCAACAGACCCCAACTCGTCACTGCGGTGACCAATCTGGTCCAGAACGCGGTGATCTACTCCGATCCCGACGCCAAGGTGGTGGTCGCGGCCCGTCACCGTCAGGATGGGGATGACGGGTACGTCGAGATCACGGTGTCCGACAATGGCATCGGGATCGCGACCAGCGATCTGAACCGCATCTTCGAACGCTTCTACCGGGTGGACTACGCTCGCAGCCGCGCCAACGGAGGCACCGGCCTGGGGCTGTCGATCGTGAAGCACATCGCGGCTGCCCATGGCGGTTCGATCGACGTCTGGAGTCGGCCCGGCGAAGGCTCCACCTTCAGCATTCGACTGCCGGATGCCGGCACGGGCGACACCACCACCGACACCGGCGCGACCACGACATCCGGACCGGACGGCGCTGGGCCGCCGATCGCCTTGGCCAATCCGGCATCAGGTGTCCGGCCACCGACCGATGGGCACGAGGAGGGGGCGATCATGAACAATCAGGCCGTGACGAGTCAGGCCGTGAACAGGCAGGCCGTGAACAACCGACGATGACCGACCAGACGATGATCAACGAGACGATGAACAACTTGGCCAAGGAGGTCCGACCATGACGCGAGTCCTGGTGGTGGAGGACGAGGAGTCCTACCGCGAAGCGCTCACCTACATGCTGCGCAAGGAGGGCTTCGAGGTTGTCGAAGCGGCCGACGGCGCCGAGGGGCTGGCCGAGTTCGATCGGGTCGGCGCCGACATCGTCCTGCTCGACCTGATGATGCCCGGACTGCCCGGCACCGAGGTGTGTCGGCAACTGCGCATGCGCGGGCCGGTACCGGTGATCATGGTCACCGCGCGCGACTCCGAGGTGGACAAGGTGGTGGGTCTTGAACTGGGCGCCGATGACTACGTCACCAAGCCGTTCAGTCACCGTGAACTCGTGGCCCGGATCCGGGCCGTGCTCCGGCGCGGACAGGAGGCCGAGCTGGTGCCCGACGTGGTCGAGTCGGCCGGCGTACGGATGGATGTCGAACGGCACGAGGTGTCGGTCAATGGCGAGCGGGTGAAGCTCGCGCTGAAGGAGTTCGAGCTGCTCGAAATGCTGCTCCGCAACGCCGGGCGGGTGATGACGCGCGGGCAGTTGATCGACCGGATCTGGGGGGCCGACTACGTCGGGGACACCAAAACCCTCGACGTCCACATCAAGCGGCTGCGGACCAAGATCGAACCCGATCCGTCGGCGCCGCGCTATCTGGTCACCGTACGAGGGTTGGGCTACAAGTTCGAGGGCTGATGTGCTCAGGCGGGCGTGCTGGAAGAGCCGATCTTCAGGTCGACGTACTCAGGAGAGTTCTTGTCCAGCACCGGCACGGTGACCTCGGTGCTGCCTCCTCCGGCAAAGGTGAACGTGATCCGGGCCAGTTGGCCGGCCTTGAGGTCGGAACCGGTCAGTCGGATCGGGTTGATGTCGGTCAGCACCACCGGCGTCTTGGCGGGGATCTCCACCGGTTCGGGCATGGCGGACTGGAGCTGGCTGCCGGGTGAGCCGTCGGGCAGCAGGGCCACGCCGTTGACCGAGGTCAACCGTTCAGCGTTGTCGGCGGTCACGGTGCCGGAGAGGACTCCCTGGCCGGCGGCGGTGACCAGGACCGAGACGTTGCGCACCTTCACCGAGCCGACGTCGACGTTGACCCCGTCGGCCGGGTTGTAACGCTGCAGAGTCTGGAACTGGCAGGCGCCCAGACCCAGGAGCAGACCGACCGTGACCGCGGTCATGGCCGCCATGCGGACGATGCGAGAGGGGAGGGACACGATTCTTGAGTCTCCTTGGGCGGTGGCTGGATGCTGCCCAGTGCAGCGCACCGTCAGCCTACGACAGACGGCCGGTGAGCGGTCAGTCAAACCGCCAGTCGGCCCCCTCGCCACGCGGAGAGCGCTGTCCACGATGGCGTCCGGGAGGCCTCCACCCACCGGGCCGGATACACACCGCTTACGGGTTGTCAACCCGGGAGTTCCACCATAATCGGCCTCTGGCTAGGACAAACGCCCCAGGGGTGGGTCGGGGTCCGTGGTAGCATGGCGTATGGGAAAGGGGTCAAACACATGACTTTTGCGGTCGGCGAAACGGTGGTCTATCCCAATCATGGGGCGGCTGTCATCGAGGACATCGAGACTCGGCAGATCAAGGGGGAGGACAAGCTCTACCTCGTTCTTCGCATCGTAGGACAGAACGATCTGGTCGTTCGGGTCCCAGCGTGCAACCTCGATCTGGTGGGGGTACGAGACGTGGTGGACCGGGACGGGTTGGAACGAGTGTTCGGTGTGTTGAGGGCGCCGCACACCGAGGAACCCACCAACTGGTCCAGGCGCTACAAGGCGAATCTGGAGAAGTTGCACTCGGGCAATGTGATGAAGGTGTCGGAGGTCGTCCGCGACCTGTGGCGTCGGGAGAAGGAGCGTGGCCTGTCCGCTGGCGAGAAGCGGATGCTGGCCAAGGCTCGGCAGATTCTGGTCTCCGAGTTGGCTCTCGCCGAAAGTGTCGCGGAGGAGAAGGCCGAAGTCCTGCTCGACGAGGTTCTCGCGTCCTGATCCTGCTCTTGACGCGCGGGGAGTTCGCTGCGCTGTGAGACTGTGACAACATCACACGCATGACAATGTCGGAGCCGGTCGTCGCCCTCGTGGTGGCGGCCGGCTCTGGCGTTCGGCTGGGGGGCGACGGGCCCAAGGCCCTGCGTCCATTGGTCGGTCGACCCCTGCTCCAGCACGCCATCGAGGCACTGATCTCCGGAGGCGTCACACGCGTCGTGGTCACGATCCGTGAGCAGGACCGCGCCCAGTTCGAGACGGCCCTTGCCGACATCGACGTACCGGTCGACCTGGTCGTCGGTGGGGCCGAACGGCAGGACTCGGTCCGCCTCGGCCTGACTGCCGTCGCCGCCAGTGGAGCTCGGATCGTGCTGGTGCACGATGCCGCCCGCCCTCTCGTCCCGCCAGCCGTCGTCCGGGCCGTTGTCGACGCCGTGCGGAGTGGCGCCACGGCTGTCGTCCCGGCCATCGCGGTGGCCGACTCGGTTCGTACGACTGCCAGCGGCCGATCGGCCGTGGTGGACCGGTCCACGCTGGTGGCAGTGCAGACTCCGCAGGGCTTCGACGTGACCACCGTGATCCGCGGGCACACGTACGTGCACGAGCACGAGCTGAGGGTGACCGATGACGCCGCGGTGTGCGAACTCATCGGTGAGCAGGTGACGATCGTCCCGGGCTCGCGGGAGTCGCTGAAGATCACCGATCCGGTCGATCTGCTGCTGGCCGAAGCCGTGCTTGCCGCACGACAGGGGTGACCATGATCAACATTCGTACCGGTGTCGGCACCGATGTCCATGTGCTGACCGCCGGCCGCCCCATGGTGCTGGCCGGGCTGGCTTTCCCCGACGAGCCGTACGGACCGGTCGGTCACAGTGATGGAGACGTCGTCGCCCACGCAGCCTGTGATGCGCTGCTGTCGGCTGCCGGCCTGGGTGATCTGGGCAGCAACTACGGCACCTCCGACCCGGAGTGGTCGGGGGCCTCGGGTGTGCGGTTCCTGACCGAGACCGCACGCCGGGTCCGTGCGGCGGGGTGGGAGATCGGCAACGTCGCGGTGCAGGTGATCGGCAATCGCCCCAGGATCGGTCCCCGACGGGCAGCAGCAGAACTGATCATGAGTGAGGCCATCGACGCGCCGGTGAGCCTGTCGGCCACCACGACCGATGGCCTGGGGTTGACGGGCCGGGGAGAGGGCATCGCCGCCATCGCGACGGCGCTCGTCCAGCAGGACTGAATCACCCTGCGGACTGCGACGCGGGCGAGCTATTCCACCTCGTCCTCGGACACCGTCCACGTGTTGCACTCACCGACAACGTCGGTGTCGAATCCGGTCCGGGCCCACTGTTCACGAGTCGGCGGCGTCGGGTGCGTGCTCCCGGCCTCGGATCCGATGCTGCCGAACACCTTGAGCGCGTCGGACTCGTCGGCCGAGCTCAGCTGCAGTGCCTGGGCGGCGGCGCGCATGGCCATGGTGGAGAAGCAGTCGGCCTGCGCCTCGGAGCGACGGCTGTAGAGATTGGATTCGGCCTCAGTGGGATTGGTGTTGCCGAGGATGCCGGCCCGTGCCCCCAGAATGCCGGTGCGCCCCTGGACAGCGTGGCCGAACTCGTGCGCCACCACCAGGTCGGTGCCGTACTTGTGGGCGTTCAGTGCCGGGGTCAGGGTGTTCAGATCGGTGGCGTAGTAGATGCGTTGGTCGGCACCGCAGTAGACGGCGTTCTTGCTCGGGAGTTTGCCGCAGGCGCTCGTCACGGTCTGCCCCGGCTCGTACACCGTGACCGACGGCCGGGGCAGCAGGAAGCCGGCCTCCTCGACGGGGGTCACCCAGGCACCGACCAGACAGCCGACGAAGGTGTTCATGTGCTCCTCGGCGGTTGCCTTGTCGACTCCGTTCGGCAGCGGTTGCAGATCGCACTTGACCGGTTGCGGCATTGACTGGGCGTAGACGGCGTTGTCGGTCAACCAGGACTCGGCCTCCTCCAGGGTGGTGGGGAACGGCAATTCGGGTGGATTCAGGTCCGCCGGCGGCGGCGTGTAGTCCTCGTTCACGTACGAGCGGGTGGTGGTGCCACCTCCGGCGCTGGCCACCGCGATCAGAGCCCCGATGGCGATGACGGTGACGGTGATCAGGCCCACCAGCACGTACGTGAGCGGCCCCCGCTTCCTCTTCGGCGTCGTCGGTGGTGCCCACCCGCCGGGGTACTGCTGGAAGCCTCCTGGGCCTGGGGGCGGGTACCCCACAGGCTGGAAGCCGCCGGGCGTCGGGAAGCCACCCGGCTGCCCGGAGCGTTGTTGACCGTACGCCTGACCGAAGCCGGGTTGACCGAATCCCTGCTGGCCGAACCCCCGTTGGTCGTAACCCCGTTGGTCGTAACCCTGCTGGCCGTATGCCTGGGGCTGCTGAGGGCCCCACGGGGGCTGCTGCGGTTGGGTCATGGGCCACAGGTTAGAGCACCAACGCCGTCTGGTGCTTGGCGATGGTCGATGCTGTTCGATGGCCAGGGGGAGCCCGTCGTTGTGCAATAGTGGCCGCAGCACTCGGACCTTGGGGTGACTCCTGCCCTCACATCTGGAAGGCTCTGCCCTCGTGTTGACATCCGTGAAGTCCCGTCCGGTGAGCTGGGTGGCCGCGCTTGCTCTGATCGTGACCCTGCTGCTGGCAGGGATTCCCTCGGCGCGGGCCGAGGGCACCGCCGACGACGTCACCGTCCCCGGAGCTCTGGGAGCAGATGGGCGCCTGGCCATCACCGAGACCTACACCTTCGCCGGCGCGGCGC
>JAKDKP010000620.1 GCA_030453285.1 Propionibacteriales bacterium | reverse complement strand
GCCGACACCGGCGGCCGTGCAGAGACCTGGCTGCACACCTGGGGATGGGCCACCGAGCCCACGCAGGGCACGAACATCGGAGCTGACCATCCCGACCAGACCGGGTCAGCACCCCTGGGTGGTCAGGACCGCGGCGCCACCTGACTCCCGGTCAGCGTCTCAACAGTCGCCCGTCGCGACCGCCATGGCTTCGTCCATGGGTGCCTCCTCGGCACGCTGATCGATCACGGCCAACGCGGAGCGGGTCGCCACCAGGACGAGGAAGGCGGCCAGCACGGCCCCACAACCGACCCAGTACGGGGTGGCCGCACCGACATGCTCGGCCAACGGACCCGCCGCCGCGGCAGCCACCGCGCCACCAAGGAAACGCACTCCCGAGTAGGTGGATGAGGCCACCGAGCGAGGCAGGTCGGTTGCCTCCATCACGGCTTCGGTCAGGGTGGTGTTCAGCACACCGAACAGCAGGCCGCCAACCACGACCCCGATGATCATCACCACCAACGAACCAACACCGACGGCGAGCATTCCCAAGGCCAGCGCCAGCACGACCAGGGTGCCCATCAGCACACGAATCCGGCCCCATTTCATGATCAACGGCGGCGCAACGAAGACCGATGTGATGGCCAGGGCGAGTCCCCACCCGAAGAACACCAGTCCGAGTTCGTGGGCACCGATCTCCACGCCGACTGCGCGTCCTGCGGCCTCCAGGGGGAATGGACTGTAGGCCAGCAGGGAGAAGAAGCCGTAGTTGTAGAAGATCGCGGTGACCGCCAACGCCATCAGTGAGGGGTGCCGCAGGGCCTTGACCGTTGCCGACAGCGGGACCGGGTCGGGGCGGGTGTGGGGCTTCGGAAGCAGGACGAGGATCAAGATCAGGCCGATCGCCATCAGGCCTGCCGTGCCGAAGAAGGGGCCGCGCCAGGAGATGCCACCGAGGAAACCGCCGAGCAGCGGTCCGGTGGCAATGCCGAGACCGAGCGCGGCCTCGTACAGGATGATCGCACTGGCCACACCCCCACTGGCCGCACCGACGATGGTGGCCAGAGCAGTGGAGATGAACAGGGCGTTGCCCAGGCCCCACCCGGCACGGAAGCCGATGATCTGGTCGACCGAGCCGGCCGAGCCGGCGGCAGCCGCGAAGGCGACGATCAGGACAAGCCCGATGATCAGGGTCAGCTTGGCGCCCCATCGACTCGAGGCCCAACTGGTGAAGAACATCGCCAGCCCGGTGATCACCAGATAGCTGGTGAACAGCAGCATCGCTTGTGAAGGGGTCGCGTCAAGCTGCGCGCTGATCGCGGGCAGGATCGGGTCGACAAGTCCGATGCCCATGAAGGCAATGACGGCGGCGAAGGCCACGGCCCACACCGACGTGGGCTGTTGCAGAATGCTTCCCTGGGTGGGGGCGCTCACGAAATGTCCTTCTTCCTCAGTTGATCTTGGTCGTCTTGATCTTGGTCGTGCCCAGGGTCGGTCTCGCTGACCAGGTTGGCCAACAGGCGGGTGGCCCGCCGCAGGTCATCGAGCTGGATCGCGGTCAGGTTCGCCAGCAGGGGGGCAATGCTGCGACCGGCGTCGCTGCGGAGGACTGCCAGACGGTCTCGTCCCTCCGTAGTGAGCTCGACCCGGTTCGCCCGCCGATCGGTGGGGTCCGGCGTACGACGGGCCGCACCCTGGTCGACGAGTCGGTTGAGCATCGCGGTCGCCGTCGGCTGACTCAGCCGATCAAGAGCGGCGAAGTCCCCGACTCGTACGGGCCCGTGCTCGTCGAGCAGCACCAGGGCACGCCACTCGGCAACCGAGGTGTCGATGTTGGCGTGCCGCCGAACGAAACGGACAAAGCGCGCCGAAGTGACCAACAGGTCGATCGGCAGGTCTCGGTCAGGGAGATCTCGGTCAGGGCTCACGTCCACACATATTACATAGACTGTCTATGTAATATTCGCCGGGGTCGGGTGCTGACCTCCTCAGTCGAGCAGAACGCTGCGACGGTCGAGCCGCTCAAGCACCCGGTCAGCCGCCTCGGGATCAATGCCGGGATCGCGACGAGCCGCCTCGACCGCACTACGGGCGGCGGCCAGCGATTCGGTCTGCACCAGTTGCCAGGTCTTCCAATGCTTCTGCATCTGTTCGACCTTCGCCCG
>JAKDKP010000048.1 GCA_030453285.1 Propionibacteriales bacterium | reverse complement strand
GAACCAACGCCAGAACCATCCCAACGATGCGGACCGGGTCTATGGCGGCAATCTCGCCTTCACCCGGCAGTCAGACTTCGACCGGCCGCGACCCGAGCCACGCTTCACCATTGCCCACGACGTCACGCAACAGGTGCAGTCGGTCGCACCGGAGGATCAGTGGATCGCCCAGCTCGCCGTCGGCCGGCTGCGGGGAGCCGATGGATTCACCGGCAGCGCCCAGGCAGTCGGCACGGCACTGGCCCAGTGCACGGCTTCCAGCCAGATGTACACCCCTTACGAGCAAGAGCTGCGCATCACCGATGGCAAGGCGATCACCGTGCCCGGACCCGGAGGAGCCGAGGTCACCGGGTGGCGGGTGGATGCCGACATCCGGGTGGACTACGGACCATCCTTCGGTGGCGACAAGGTGGTGTTCGTGGTGGTGCCCGACGGCAAGGACTGGGGCATGTTCTTCGGCGCCGTCCCGTTGGGTGATCCGACGATGGCCGCCCAACTGGACGACGTCGTCGGTTCGCTGCGCACCACCTGAGCTCCCTCGACAGGGGGGCCGAACCACCAACAAACCCTGAAATCAACCGTACGGGGGATGCATTCGTTTGCCCGGGGGCGCAGGATGGGGACATGGACAACATGCCCAGGATGATCCGTTGGACCGCCCCACTGGGTGCCGCCGCCATCATCGCGGTCGGCGCCATCGCGTTGAGCCCGTCAGCCCAGGCCGACCCGGCCCTGCCACCCCGTACGGCCGAGGAGTTGGTCGCCGACGTGCTGACCGCCGACAACGGCGCGTACGCCGGCACCGTGTCCACCACCTCCGAGCTCGGACTGCCCGACCTGTCGGGTCTTGGCGGCGGAGGCGGTGTGGCCCAATCGCTGCTGAGCGGTACCCAGACCGCGCGCGTCTGGGCCGATGGCGACAAGCAACGCCTGGCCCTGCCCGATGGCACCAATGAGACCGTCGCGATCCGCAACGGCGACACCGGCTGGTTGTGGTCGAGTGCGGAGCAGAAGGCCACCAAGATCGACACCTCGAGTCGCGACGTTGCACTCAGGAAGCCGACCCAGACTCCTGCCGAGCTCGCCCGTACGGTGCTGACCGAGGTCAACAAGACCTCCAAGGTGACCACCAGCACCACCTCCACAGTGGCCAATCGGGCCGCGTACGACCTGATCGTCACCCCAACCCAGAGCGGCACGAAGATCGACCGGGTTGTGATCGCGGTCGACGGTGAGACACGCATGCCGTTGCAGGTCCAGGTGTACGGCGTCGGGTCTGCCGAACCGAGCATCCAGGTCGGCTTCACCGACATCTCCTTCACGCGTCCAGACGCCACACTGTTCGAGTTCACCGCACCGCCTGGGGCGACCGTCGAGAACGCTCCTGCCCACAAGGGTGACACCGACAAGGGTGATCCGAGGAAGGACAAGGGTGATCCGAGGAAGGATGCCAAGGGAACCGATGGTGCACCGGACATCACTGGAGAGGGCTGGGTGACCGTGGCGGTCACCGACCTGCCGAAGCCGGATGACGCGACGGGCGCCGAGGGCGGGCAGCGCGCCCAGCTGGACTCCTTGCTGGGCCAACTGCCCGAGGTCCGTGGCAGTTGGGGCAGCGGGCGCCTCTTCGAGGGACCGTTGTTCTCCGCCGTGATCACCGCCGATGGTCGGGTCGCCGTCGGTGCGGTCACCCCCGATGTCCTGTACGCCGCCCTGAGTTGAGCGAACAGCCGGCCCTGGCCGTCGCCACCCACGGCCTGACCAAGACGTTCGGCGCCCAGGTCGTGGTGGACAACCTCGACCTCGTCGTCCCGTACGGGGCGGTGTACGGATTCCTTGGCCCGAACGGCTCGGGCAAGACCACCACCATCCGGATGATCCTCGGCCTGATCGAGCCAACCGCCGGGGATCGGGAGCTGCTCGGGCATGACCGCCCGATCGCGGCCCTCCCCCGGATTGGTGCCCTGGTCGAAGGTCCGGCGTTCCACCCGTACCTCTCCGGACGGGCCAATCTGGTCCGGCTGGATGCCGTGGACGCCACCGCCGATCCGCGTACCACTCGCCGGCGCGTCGATGCCGCTCTCGATCGGGTGGGATTGATGGCGGCCGCCGCCAAGACCTACCGTCAGTACTCGTTGGGCATGCGCCAACGCCTCGCGATCGCGGCCGCGCTGCTCGCCCCACGCGATCTGCTCGTCCTCGACGAACCCACCAACGGCCTCGATCCCCAGGGCACCCGTGAGGTGCGCAACCTGATCGCCTCACTGGCCGCCGACGGCGCGACCGTTGTCGTCTCCAGTCACCTGTTGTCCGAGATCGAGCAGATCTGCAGTCATCTGGGGGTGATCAGCGCCGGAACGATGGTGGCCCAGGGCAGCGTCGAGGAGATTCGGGCCCGACAGCAGACCACGGCAGTGGTGCACACGGCCGATCCCGAGCAGGCGGCTCGGGTCCTGTCCGAACAAGGCCTGACCCAGATCGAGTCGGGCCGCGACACCGCTCGCGGGGTCGCCGACGATGATCATCCGCCGGAGCAACTCGTCGCCGCCCTCGTGGCCGCCGGGGTCGGTGTCCGGGGCTTCGCCCTGGAACGCCCCAGCCTCGAGGACCTGTTCGTCGAACTCACCGGGGAGGGTTTCGATGTCGCCCACTGAGCACGATCCGACCGATTCTGAGGTTTCGACGCGTCCTCCTCGTCCCTCGTCGAACTTGCTCAACCAAGGTTCCGATGCCGGTCCATCATCGACCCCGGATCTGTCGCCGCAGGACCTTTCCTCGAGCAAGCAAGAACCGGCCCGCCCCACTCGGTCGTTGAGCACGCGAGGAACGAGCGCGTCGAAACGTCCGGGCCGCTTCCTTGCCTCGGAACTGAGGTTGATCATCGGCCGGCGCCGCAACCAGGCCGGACTGCTGGTGCTGGCCGCGGTACCGATCATCATGGCCATTGCGGGCGCGGTGTGGGGATCGTCCGGCCGCGGGGCGGACCTGATGTCCCTGGCGCAGGGCAACGGTGTGCTGGTGCCCTTGGCGGCACTGGGCGTGGAGATTGCGATGTTTCTGCCGCTGGCGATCGCCATGCTGTCGGGGGACGCGATCGCCGGCGAGGCCAACCAGGGCACCCTGCGCTATCTGCTCACCGTGCCGGTCGGGCGGACCCGGATCCTGGCGGTGAAGTACCTCTCCTTGTGCATCGGGGCGCTGATCGGTGTCGGCACCATCGTGGTGGCCGGCCTCATTGCCGGCGGATTGCTCTTCGGCTTGGGACCGCTGACCACCCTCTCGGGAACCCAACTCGATCTCGGCAACACTGTCATGCGCCTGCTCGTCGGCGTGGCCTACCTGACGTGTGCCCTCGGCGCGATCGCCGCCGTCGGACTCTTCGTCTCGACCCTCACCGAGCAACCAATCGCGGCCACGATCGCGGTGATGATCTTCGTCATCGTCTGCACCATCCTGGGCGCGATCGAACAGCTCGCCTGGTTGCACCCCTGGTTGATCACCAGCCACCTGATGGCCTTCGCCGACGTGCTCCGCGATCCCCTGCCGCTGGACAACATGCTGCGCGGTCTCGGGATCTTCGCCTCGTACGCCGTGGTGTTCTGGCTCTCCGCGTGGGCACGTTTCACCACCAAGGACATCACCAACTGATCCGGTGACAACCCTGGCGGACCACACGACGTGTCACGGTGGAGGACCCACTGCACCCACGAAGGATCGCCAACCATGGACCGACGCACCCTGATCGGAGTCTCCCTGTCGCTGGGGCTGGGAGCGCTGGCGCTCGGCGTGAGTGGGTGCTCCGCGGGGTCGCCGAAGCTCGCGACCTCTGACCTCGCACGACGGCCGGCCGACGCCGGAGTCAACGACGCCGTACGGGCCTCGGTGAGCGACGTCAGCGGCAAGCTGTTGGCTGCGGTCGAGCGCGACACCAATGTGGTGATGTCGCCACTGTCGGTGTTGATCGTGCTGGCGATGGTCCGCAACGGCGCGACCGGACAGACCGCCGACGAGATGGACGCCACCCTCACGTGGCCGGATCTCGACACCCTGAACACGGGGGTGAACACCACTCTGCAGACCCTCGCCACCCGCAACGGGAAGCGGGTCGGCCCGAGCGATCGTTCCGGTGAGGTGGTCCTCGATCTCGCGCAGATGGCGTGGGGCCAGCGGGGCATCACATGGCTTCGACCGTTCCTGGACGTGCTGGCGCAGTGGTACGGCACGGGCATGGCAGAAATCGACTTCACCACCCCCGAAACGGCCGCGACCACGATCAACGAATGGGTGGCCGGAGCCACGCACGACAAGATCACCGACCTCATCGGTGCCGGGGACATCGGGTCGAATTCGGAACTGGCACTCGCCAACGCGCTCTATCTGAAGGCCCCGTGGCAGCGGGCTTTCGAGCAGCCGGCCGAGGGCGAGTTCACCACGACCAGAGGCGCAGTGCGCGCCGACATGATGAGTCAGGACAGCGGGATCGCGTACGGCAGGGGCGCCGACTGGGAAGCCGCCACGATCCCGTACCTGGGGACCGAACTGGCGATGACCGTTGTGCTTCCTGCCCAGGGCCGCAGCAAGGCACTGCTCGAGCACCTGGGCGATGGCGGCCTGACCAGCATCCTGACCGGCATGCAGGCCGCCTCGGTCGCGGTGACCATGCCGACGTTCTCGGTTCGCTCCGGGTTCGATCTGATACCCACGCTGTCGTCGTTGGGGATGTCGAGACTGTTCACCGACCAGGCCGAACTCACCGAGATGACCGAGCGCACTTTGAAGGTGGCCACCCTCGTGCACCAGGGGTGGATCAAGGTCGACGAACAGGGCACCGAGGCGGCGGCAGCCACCGTTGCGGTGATGGTGCCAGTCAGCGCGAACATCGATCAGCGCGTGCTGGTGGCCGATCGGCCCTTCGCCTGGATCGTGCACGACGTCGAGTCCCGCCTGCCGCTGCTGGTCGGCTGGGTCAGCGATCCCACCCAGACCGCGGACTGACCAGGCCCGCTCGCGCCCCTCCTCAGCCAGGGCTCAGGCCTTGTCCTGCTCCTCGTCGTTCCACTGGGGATCCTCGTCCCACTCGTCGTTGCGCTCGGCGACGGTGGCCAGGGCGCTCTCGGCCGCGGCCCGGTTGGGATAGGGCCCGAGCCGCGATCCTGACTTGCAGCCTTCGTACGGTTCGACGGTCTTGTGATCAAGGCAGTAGTAGAAATCACCTTGGGCCATGGCTGACTCCTCGTGGATCGGACCGGCCTAGACTTGGCCGGGTGACTGCGATCAAGCCTGCCACCATCAGCCCCGTCCGTCAGGTACCGGCCACCATTGCGCGTCCCGAGTACGTCGGGAGGAAGGCGCCGAAGCCGTACGCAGGAAGCCACGTGCAGTCGGCCGAGACGATCGAGAAGATGCGGATCGCCGGCGGCATCGCCGCCCGAGCCATGCAGGCTGCCGCCGACGCGATCACGCCCGGTGTGACCACCGACGAGCTGGACCGGATCGCCCACGAATACATGTGTGACCACGGCGCCTACCCGTCGACGCTGGGCTATCGGGGCTTCCCGAAGTCGGTCTGCACCTCGATCAACGAGGTGATCTGCCACGGCATCCCCGACAGTCGCCCGCTCGAGGACGGCGACCTGGTCAAGATCGACGTCACCGCCTTCATCGGGGGTGTGCATGGCGACAACTGCGGCACCTTCTTCTGCGGGGACGTCGACGAGGAGTCGCGCCTGCTGACCGAGCGCACCCGGGAGGCGATGAACCGCGGCATCAAGGCGGTCCGACCCGGCCGCCAGGTCAACGTGATCGGCCGGGTGATCGAGAAGTTCGCCCAGCGGTTCGGGTACGGGGTGGTTACCGACTACACCGGTCATGGCGTGCACACCGCCTTCCATTCGGGGCTGGTGATTCCGCACTACGACGAACCGCGCTTCGACACCGTGATGCAGCCCGGTATGACCTTCACCATCGAGCCGATGATCACCCTCGGTACGCACGAGTGGTACATGTGGGACGACAACTGGACTGTGCTGACCTCCGATGGTTCGCGGGTGGCCCAGTTCGAGCAGTCGATCGTGGTCACCGATACCGGAGCCGACATCCTCACCGTGCCCTGACGGGTGTCCCCGGCCAAAGTGTCCCCATTGTTGATGTGACCAGACATCTGGTGTTCACCCGGCTGTGACGGTTGACTGGTGGAGTCGAGCGGAAAACGGTTCCCGTCGGGGGCCACGTCGAAAGGCTCCACCTGTGTCACGTCTCCTCCGTCGTACGGCCCTCGCCCTGGCAGCGGTGCTGGCGCTGCCGCTGCTGCTCGCTCCACCAACCACGGCCCGTGCCGAGGGCGACCAGGTGGCCGCCACGGCCGCCGCACTGACCAAGGGCGACAGCGCCCTGCTCAGTTCGGGAGTCAGCGAAATCGCGCCAGGTCTCACGCTCACCAACTTCCGGCGCCTCCAGCCGGGCGGATGGGTGACTGGTCAGGTGATGGATGCCGACCTGGGCACCGAATCGCTGTCGCTGGATGTGGCCGACGGCGGCACGGTCTCGGGCAGCAACGAGACCGTCGAGGGCTTCGCCCGCGGTGCCAAGGCGGTCGCCGCGGTCAACGGTGACTACTTCGACATGAACGCCTCCGACGCTCCGATCGGGGCGAACGTGTCATCGAAGACCGGGGTCCGGACGCTGCCGGGACAGCCCCGGCAGACGTTCACGATCGCCAATGGCAAGGCGGCAGTGCAGAGCCTGATGTCTGGCGCGACGCTGACCGTCGATGGCCGGACCGAGAAGCTCGGATCGGTGAACTCCCCCACCTTCGAGCAGAACTCGATCGGTCTGTTCAACTCCGCGTGGGGCACACATCCGCTGACCCGGTTGCTGACCGCAGACGAAGCCGTACGGGTGCTCACAGTCATCGACGGCACGGTGACCGGCAACACCACCGACCGTGCCGCGGCCGTCGCTCCGACCAAGCAGGGCACCTCGGTGCTCGTGGCCCGTGGCACGGCCGGCGATCGACTGGCCGCGGTGGCGCTAGGCACCCCTGCGGAGCTGGCCGTCCAGGCCTCGGCCGAGGTCGACCTGGCCGTCGGCGGTGATCAGCGACTGCTCACCGACGGGAAGATCGGCACCGCCGACCAGGTCACGGCCGCCCGTACGGCCGTGGGAGTCAGCAAGGACGGCGCCTCGATCAAGGTGGTCACCATCGATGGTCGCGCCGGCGACGCGCACGGCATGACGATCCAGGAGTTGGCGCGCTTCATGGCCGATCTCGGTGTCTGGAATGCGGTGAACCTCGATGGCGGCGGATCCACCACGCTGGCCGCCCGGCCGGCCGGGACCAGCGATCTGCAGTTGATCAACCGTCCATCGGACGGCAGTCAGCGGTTGGACTCCAACGCGTTGGTGTTCCGCTCCACCGCCACCACACCGACCGTGCCGGGGGTACGACTGCGGCCGGCCCTGCAGTCGCCGGCCGGGGTCACGAACGATGCCGCACACGCCACCCTGACCGGGCTGAGCCGCACCCTGCTGGCCACCGGCCTGGACGCCAACCTGGCCCTCACCCCCACCTCGGCGAAGGTCGGCGTCGCCGATCCCGCGGCACGGATCGAGCAGACCAGCGACAGGCCCGACGGCCGCAACGTCGTGCTGCGCGGCGCCAAACCCGGGGTCGCCACGGTGACCGCCACCGACAGCACCGCCGGTGGGGTCCCCAGAAGTGACGACACCACGATCAACGTGTACGGGAAGGTCACCGCTATCGAGCCGTCCAGCGCGCTGCTGGCCCTGCCCGATGACAAGACGTCGGGCATCGTACGGTTGACCGCCATCGACGGTGACGGCAATCGCGTACCGGTCGAGACCCGCGATGTGACCGCCAAGGCGTCCAAGGGTGTTGCGGTGACGCCGAAGGGACTTGACGCGTTCACCGTCACCCCGGTGCGCGGCGCGACGACCTCGAGCGTGGAGTTCACCGTCGCCGGGCAGACCGCCACCGTCCCGGTGACCATCGGCACCGAGGATGTCGAACTGGCCGACTTCGCTGACGTGGCGGACTGGAAGCCGCAGACGGCCCGCGCCACCGGAACCCTGGAATCGGCAACCGGTCCCGAGGGCGGGCCGGCGATGGCCCTCGACTTCGATTTCTCCACCAGCACCGCGACCCGCGGCATGTTCGCCCTACCGGCAACACCGATCGCGATCAAGGGCCAACCACAGTCACTGTCGCTGTGGATCAAGGGCACCGGCAAGGGCGAGTGGCCGCGACTCCAGGTGACCAAGGGCGACGGGACCAGCACCAATCTCGACGGTGCGTTGATCAGCTGGCAGGGCTGGCGGAAGGTGACCTTCGCCGTCCCCGCCGGCACCCCGTACCCACTGACGTTGACCGCGATCCGCTTCATGGAGACCCGATCCGATGTCAGTTACACCGATCGGCTGGAGATTGCTGATCTGCGGGCCCAGGTGCCGGCCGCGGTGGACCTGCCCGAGACGAGGTGGCCGACCGATCCATCGATCATCACCAACGGCACCACCGATGACCGTCCGTTGCGGATCGCGACGGTCTCTGACACCCAGTTCGTCGCCCGCAATCCCGACTCCGACCTGGTCAAGGCGGGACGGCGAGCGCTGCGTGAGGTCGTCGCCGCCAAGCCTGACCTGCTGGTGATCAACGGAGATCTGGTCGATGAGGACAGTCCGGCCCACATCGACCTGGCCAAGAAGGTGCTCACCGAGGAGGTGGGCACGACCGTGCCGTGGGTGTACGGGCCCGGAAATCACGAAGTGATGGGCGGCTCGATCAGCAACTTCGCAGCCATCTTCGGCGACACCGCCACCACTCGCGTGATCAAGAAGACCAAGATCATCACGCTGGACTCCTCCTCGGGTGGTCTGCATCCCGGCGGCAGCACTGATCAACTGCGGATGCTCGAGCGGGAGCTGAGGTCGGCGACCACCGACCCCGGCGTCACCGGTGTCGTGGTGTTCAACCACCATCCGGTGGACGATCCGCAGCCCGACAAGGCCAGCCAACTCACTGACCGGTACGAGGCCGGTGCCCTGGCCGATCGGCTGGCGGACTTCCGTCGTGGATCGGGCAAGTCGATCGCCCAGGTCAACGCGCACGTCGGCAGCTTCCACGGATCAGCGCGGGACGGGGTGAGCCGGGTGATCAACGGCAACTCCGGCAAGAACCCGTCTGGTTCGCCCGAGCACGGCGGCTTCACCGGCTGGTCGATGGTCGGCATCGACCCGG
>JAKDKP010000619.1 GCA_030453285.1 Propionibacteriales bacterium | reverse complement strand
ACCAGGCGAACCGTGCCGTCGTCGACGATCCCGACCTGATCACCATCGGCACCGTGCTCGTGGTGCCGGACCGAGCTGGGCAGACCGATCAGGCGGTGGACGAGGGTGGGTTGGCCGGCGATCCGCGCAGCAATGATCATGAAGGAGGAGAGGGCACCACCTCGGCCACGGCGCCACAGGAGGAGGGCCAACTCGACGGCGATCCGCGTGGCAATGATCAGCAGGGTGGCGGAGGGACCACCTCGGCCACGGCGCCACAGGAGGAGGGCCAACTCGACGGTGACCCACGCCAGCAGGAGCCTCCTCGCGGCGGTGGTGGCGTGGCACCGTACTCCGCCCAGGACCAGGCTCGCGATGATCAACAGGATGGTTCGGGCGAACTGGGTGGGAGTGGCCAGCAGGACGGGACGGGTCAACAGGACCGCGGACAACAAGTGGATGAGGTGGACCCGGCACTGCTGGCGCCGGGCATCGGTGGTCTCTTGGCGGCGGGCGCGTTGACCGGTATCGCCGGTCGCCGGCTGTGGCAGTTGCGGCAACGTCCGGTGGGGCGCCGCCTCCCCCATGCGCCCAGCTGGGCCGCCGGGGTGGAACGGGCGCTGGGTCATCAGCAGGATCCGATCGCCCTGCAAGCCATGGACAAGGCCATGCGGCTGGTGTCGGACCATTGCCGACGGACCGGTGAGGGGGTGCCCAGGCTGCTGTCGGCGAGCGTTGGTCCGGGCGGTGTCGAATTGGAGATGAGTCGGGCCGGACTCCTCGCACCCGCACCGTTCGCGGTGGGGGGTCGAGTGTGGGTGGCTGGTCTGGCCGCCATCGCCGACGCGGCGGAGGTCGACGCCGTACGACCATGGCCGGCGCTGGTCTCGCTGGGCACCCGTGGTGACGGTTCGTACGTGCTGGTCAATCTTGAGGAAATGTCCCTGCTGGATGTGCATGGAGACCACGAAGTGGCATTCGGTGTGCAGACCGCCGTGGCCATGGAACTCGCCATGTCATTGTGGGCCGAGGAACTGCAGGTCGTTCTGGTGGCCGATGCCACCAATGGTGTGGAAGCTCCCTGGGTCGCCGCGCTCGATGTGGCGAATGTGCACACCTGCCCCAGTGCGGCCGAGGCCTTGCAGCATCTGGAACAGCGCGCCTGGCAACAGCGCACCGCGTTGGGCGAGGCGGACTGGTTCGGCACCCAGCGGATCGACCCCGACACCGCTGAGGCCTGGGCGCCCGAGGTGTTCGTCTTCCTCGGATCCCTCGACAGCAGGGAGGAGGAGCGGCTGACTCGCGCGCTGCAGGACTCTCCGGTGTCGATGGCCGCGGTCACTCGTGGGGGACATCAGCAGGTCGGCGGACCACGCGGCTGCACGAGGATGGAGGTCACCCGCGAGGTGGCCCGCCTCCGGCCGGCAGGTGTTCAGTTCGCTCCGCAGTACGTCGATGCCGAGGTGCGTTCGGCAGTGCAGGAACTGCTGGTCACCTCCGGAAGTGACCGCACGACTGAGGCGCCGTGGTGGCGTACAGATGATGATGTAAGAATTGCCGGTACGGGCGCCACCGGACATTCCGGTGGTCGCGTGCAAGCGATGGAACCCGTACCGTCAGATCCACGGGGGTCGATCGGAAATTCGGCACCACCACCGGCACAGGGATCGGCGATTCGGGAGGAGTCCGCGGTGTACAGCGCACCTTCTGCGGCACCGCCGGATCTTGGGCATCCCGTGATCAGGATGATCGGCCCGATTGAACTCGTCGGTTTCCGTGGCGTTGCGCCCAGCCGTGCGGCCAAGCAATGCATCGAGTATGCCGCCTTCCTGCTGGAGAACCCCGGGTCGACCGCCCCGGCGATGAAGGCCGGGCTGATCGTTGCCGAGGGAACCCGCCGGTCCAACATGAGTCGCCTGCGCGCGTGGCTGGGCGAAACCGAGGAGGGCCCGTACCTGCCGGACGCCTACTCCGGGAGGATCTTCCTCGACGACGCAGTGTCCTCGGACTGGCAGCACCTGCAGATGTTGGTGGCCGCCGGCGTGAACCGCACACCCACTTCGGCATTGACCGCCGCCCTGGAACTGGTCCGCGGTGCGCCGCTGGCCGATGCCGCGCCGCAGCAGTGGCAGTGGGCCGAGGAGGTCCGTACCGACATGGTGTCGGTGATCCGCGA
>JAKDKP010000047.1 GCA_030453285.1 Propionibacteriales bacterium | reverse complement strand
TGTCCGATGAGAACGCCGATGTGCGCAAGGCAGTGGTCACGACCGCGGCGACGTGGCCGGGTGACCCCTCGGTGCGCGAGGTCCTGGTCACCGCGCAGGAGGACTCGGACGCCGATGTCCGCGCCTACGCCCGGATCCACCTGGAGGCAGGGGAGGAGGTGGAGGCTGGCGTGGAGGTGTAAGAGGTCGTGACCCCGCGTGAAGAACGGGCCTAGTTCGCCATCCCCCTGCGTGCCGATCAGTTGATTGACCTCGGGGTCCAATGGCGCTGACTCGCTACTTCCGTATTGCGGTAGTGCTAATGACGGGGAAAAGCGTGGGGAAGAGGGCTCTGAGGCACAGGTCGACGCCTGGGTTGCCGAGGCGGAAGAGGGATACGACGTCGAGGAGCTTCAGAAGCGGATCATCGGACGTCCGGCGCGGGGCGGTGAGGCCTCCCGGGTTGTTCCCGTGCGACTTACTGACGCGGAGCTGGATGCGGTGATGAAGCGGGCGGACAAGGAAAACCTCAACCGTTCAGAGGCGATTCGTGCAGCTCTGAGCGAGTGGGTGCGTTCCACATGACCTGCAGCTTCGTCACCGAAGGCAGAGGCCCCTGCCGCAGATGACACATCAGCGGCAGGGGCTCTGGCATTTCCCGTAGAGGAGGCAGGGGAGTTCTACGTGGTAGTTCCGGCAGGTTCGGCCGGTGTCTCCTCGTCAGCGCTCACGCCGTCGACCTTCTTCTCCCGCCGTCCGATCATGAACGACGCGGCGTAGGTCACGAGAACCGCGGCGACCAGGCCGATGATGATGGCGGTCTGCCCGCCACCCTGGTTGAGGTAGCCGAGGAACAGGCCCGCGACACCGAAGTCGGCGTCCGAGAACGTCGAGTCCGACAGTCCCACGTCTCCCAGGACCGGCAGCAGCCACAGCGGCAGGAACGTGATTACCAGGCCGTTGACGAAGGCACCGAGCACCGCGCCCCGTCGCCCGCCGACACCGTTGCCGATCACGCCGGAGGCGCCACCGGTCATGAAGTGTGCGATCACGCCGGGGACGACAATCGTCGTCCCGGCCATCGCCATGATGCCCATGCCCAGCAGTCCGCCGACGAAGCTCGACAGGAAGCCGATGAGCACCGCGTTCGGTGCGAAGGTGAAGGTGATCGGCACGTCCAGCGCCGGCTTGGCGTCCTTGACCAGGCGCTCGCTGATGCCCTTGAACGCCGGGACGATCTCGCCGAGCACCACACGCACACCGGCGAGGATGATGAACACGCCGGCCGAGAACGTAGCACCCTGCATTAGGGAGAAGACGATGTAGTTCGTCCCGTCGCTGAGGTTGGCCTCGATGTACCCGGACCCTGCGAACAGCGCCACGACCAGGTAGATCAGTCCCATGGACAGCGCGGTGATGACCGTGGTGTCGCGAAGGAAACCCAGGCCGGACGGCAGGTTCAGGTCCTCGGTGGACTTGGACGGGTGCTTCTTGCTGCGGGTGACCGAGGCGACCAGTCCGCTCAACGCGATGCCCGCGCCACCGGTGTGCCCGAGGGCGACGTCGTCGGTACCGGTGACCCGCTTCATGAACGGCTGCACCAGTGCGGGGGACACCGTGACGATGAGCCCCTGGGCGATGGAGCCCCACAGGACCGCCTCCCAGTCCGCGAACCCGGCGACCTTGAAGATCACCGCGATCATCGCCGCCATGTAGAACGCGACGTGCCCGGACAGGTAGATGTACTTGAACTTCGATGTCATCGACAGCAGGACGTTGACGATCATCCCGAAGAAGAAGATCAGTGCGGCGATCGAACCGTAGGTGACCAGGACCGTTCCGACGATCGCCTCATTGTTCGGGACAACACCCTGAACATTGAAGGCCTCCTGGAACATGTCGCCGAACGGCTCGAGGGAACCGCTGACCACGCCGGCGCCGGCGGCGAGGACGAGGAAGCCGACCAGTGTCCTGATCGTCCCCTTCATGATGTCGCTGCCCTTCTTGCGCTGGACCGACAGTCCGATCAACGCGATGAGGGCGACGATGACGGACGGCTCCCGGAAGATGTCCAGGAGGAGCTCGAGTGCTCCGTTCATGGCGGAATCACCCCTCACCGGAGAAGCGCACGCCGTGACGTGTCATCGCCTCGGCGGTCTTGGTGCGGATCTCGTCCATGTCGATGAGGCTGTCCAGGGAGACGACGTCCCCCAGGCCCGAAGCAGCCTCGTAGATGTCACGCCCGACGAAGATGACGTCGGCGGAACCGGGGGACACCGATCCGAGGTCCGCGTGCTCGACCTCGACGCCGCTGGCGCCGAGCTCCTTGACGGCTTTTTCGATGTTGAGCCTGGTCATGAAGCTGGAACCGAGGCCGGTGCTGCACACTGCGAGAATCTTCATGTCTGTCATTCCTTCGGTGAGAGGGCGGACACGATGTCCGCTGAGGTGGTTGCGTTCAGGAGCATCTGTCGGAGAGATTCGTCCGTGAGTACACGGGCGAGGTTCTTCATGACGTCGAGGTGACCGCTGGAGTCGACGGCGGCCAGCGCGATGAACACGGTGATCGGGTGTGCCGGGTCATCGGCGAGGAGGACGGGTTCATCCAGGTGCAGGACGGAGAGCCCGGTGGACTCCACCCCGTTCTCCGGGCGGGCGTGTGCCAGAGCGATCCCGGCGCCGAGGTCGATGTAGGTCCCGTTGGGTCCTGCCACCGAGGCGATCATGGCGTCGACGTACTCGCGGCTGGCGTTGCCCTCGTCGACGAGGATGCCGCCGACGATCTCTATCGCGTCACGCCAACCCTGGACGGAATCGCGGAGGACGATACGCTCCTCGGCGATCGCGAGTGGTGATGTGCTGGTCATGGTGGTCCTCACTTCCTCGATTGGGCGAGCGTCTGTTCCGCCGCGGCGACGACTCGCTCGGGGGTCATTCCGCAGGCGCGTTGCACGTCGGATGCGGGGCCGGACTCGCCGAAGTGGTCGATGCCGACCGCGACGCCGGCGTCCCCGATGATGTCCCCCCAGCCGAAGGTGGTGGCGGCCTCGACGACGACCCTGGCCCGGAGCCGGGGAGGTAGGACGGACGCACGGTATTCCTGGTCCTGCTGGTCGAAGAGGTCCCGGGACGGCATGCTGACGACCCGGACGGCGACGCCGTTGCCGCGCAGCGCGGTCGCGGCGTCCACCGCGAGTTCCAGCTCGCTGCCGGTACCGATGAGCACCACGTCGGGATCGTTGTCGGAGGAGACGATGTAGGCGCCTCGACGGACGCCGTCGATGATCCCGTCGGGCTCGATGTCGAGGGTCTTCAGCGGCTGGCGGCACAGCACGAGCCCGGTGGGGCCGTCCTGTTCCAGTGCGACCGTCCATGCGGCCGCGGTCTCGTTGGCGTCTGCCGGGCGGATCGAGGTGAATCCGGGCATGGCGCGCAGGCTCGCCAGGTGTTCGATCGGCTGGTGGGTGGGCCCGTCCTGTCCGAGCGCGATGGAGTCGTGCGACCACACGAAGATGGACGGGAGCTTCATCAGCGCGGCGAGCCGCAGGGCGGCACGCTCGTAGTCCGAGAAGGTGAGGAACGTTCCCGCGTACACCCGGGTCCCGCCGGCCAGGACCATGCCGTTCACGGCCGCCGCCATGGCGAACTCGCGGACGCCCCAGTGGATGTTGCGTCCGGCACGTCCACCGTCCTCGGGGAGGAAGGAGTCTGCGGAGGTAATGGCGGTGCGGTTGGGATCGGCCAGGTCGGCGGAGCCACCGACGAGCTCCGGGAGGTGCTTCGCCAGTACCTGGATGGTGTCCCTCGAGGCGTCGCGGGTGGACACCATGGCGCCCGGCTCCCAGCGCGGCAGATCGGCGCCGAGCTGGTCGGGAATGTCCCGTTCGACCGCGCGACGGTAGTCCGCAGCACGTTCGGGCTGCTGGGCGGTCCACTGCGCCATCTGGTCGTCCCACTGGTGGTGCAGCTCCGCGCCGACGGTGACCGCCTGGCGGGTGGCGTCCAGCACGTCGCCCGGAACTTCGAAGGGGGCGCTGTCGACGCCCAGCTCGCGGCGCAGGCCGGCGACTTCCTCGGCACCCAGCGGTGCGCCGTGTGAGCCTGCCGTGCCACGCGCGGTGGGCGAGGGCCAGGCGATCTCGGAATCGAGCACGACGAGGTGGGGACGGTGGTCGGGGTCCTCGGAAAGGACGGAGTCGAGACGGTTGATGTCGATGTCGCCGTCGACGGCGCGGGGCACCGTGGAGACCCGCCATCCCTGCGCTTCGAAGCGGCTGACCACGTCCTCCGACCAGGCGAGGTCCGTGGACCCGTCGATCTGGATACGGTTGCGGTCGTAGAGGACGGTGAGGTTGTTGAGCTGGTGCCGCCCGGCGATGGAGCCGGCCTCGTAGGAGATGCCTTCCTCGAGATCGCCGTCGGAGGCGAGGACCCAGACGCGACGGTCGAACGGTGACTCACCGGCGTTCGCCTCGGGATCGTAGAGCGCCCGCTGGTGGGCGAAGGCCATGGCCATCCCCACGCCCATGGCGAAGCCCTGGCCCAAGGGGCCCGTGGTCGCGTCGACGCCGGGGGTGATGCCGTACTCGGGGTGGCCGGGGGGCTTCGAACCGAGACGTCGGAAGTTCTTCAGGTCGTCGAGGGACAGCTCGTACCCGGTGAGGTGGAGCTGTGCGTAGAGCAGCATGCTCGCGTGCCCGCAGGACAGGATGAACCTGTCGCGCCCTGCCCAGTCCGGGTCCTGAGGATCGTGGCGGATGTGCTTCCCGTAGAGCAGGGTAGCGACCGGTGCAAGCGAAATGGCCGCGCCGGGGTGGCCCGACTGGGCCGCCTCGACGGCATCGGCGGCCAGGAGCCGCGCGGCAGTAACCACCTCGCTGCCTGTGCGTGAGAGTCCCGGGGGAGCGGTGGTCGTCATGGATCCTCCTTGTGGTAGCGACGGCGCGATCATTCATCAGGTCGTCATGATGAATGTTACTCTAACTCTGAGGAGCTTTCCGATGCAAGACTTTTATGGAAGCGGTTTCCGCTCGAGGCGGTACACGGGCGATACCCTGGCTCAGGACCTAGACACGCTGGAGGTAGCGATGGCACGCGAGACGGTGAAGTACATTGCGGTGCGTGATCACCTGCAGCGACGCCTGGAGGGAATGTCGGCGGGGGAGCAGATTCCCACTGAACCGACGTTGTGCAAGGAGTACAACGTCAGCAGGATTACTGTTCGACGGGCAGTCGATGACCTCATCCAGTCCGGCCTCCTCGAGCGGGTGCAGGGGAGGGGGACCTTCGTCACTGAACCCCAGTACACCGAGCAGATTCATGAGACCTTCACCGAGCGGGTGACCGGATTTCACCGGCAACAGGCCGAATTGGGGCGGGAAGTCGTCACCGAGGTCCTGGCCAACGAGGTCACACGTGTGGCGGGCGTGGCGGAGTCGCTGGGACTCAATCCTGCCGACGAGCTGATCGAGCTGGAGCGGCTCCGCTACATCAACGGCACCTTGCATCAACACGTGGTCACCTACCTGCCGGCCCAGAGGTACCCGGCGGTGCTGGCACATGACTTTTCCGAGGGGTCGTTGTTCGAGTTCCTGGAAGCCGCCTACGGCGTGGTGCTCACCCGGAATGATCTGCTGGTGCGACTGGACACGGTGGATGAATCTCGTGCCGAGTGCCTTGGTATCGCTGAAGGCGACAACGTGTTGGCTGTCGACTCGACCGTTTTCACGTCGGACGGTGCCCCGGTCGCCTTTGGCGTCGCCACCCATACGCCGCAGTACAGTCAGCTGGCGTTTACGCTGCAGAACCGCGGGACCTTCTCCTGAACTCTATCGTGGTGGGTGGTCGCGTGTTGCTCTTCGTGGTCGTTGTTTTTCTCTGTCAATCTGTGCGTACGGGGCAGAGGAAAGCATACTTGCCAACTTCTGAGTGAAGTCTGCCCTGCGGCCTGCTCGACCGAAGGAACAGGCCCGGGGGAGAGGAAGGTCAGTAGAGGCGGATACTAACGCCGCGGCTCTCTGGTTCAATGCATGTGTTCTGTCCGGTATGGTCGTCGGGGACAGCGGGAAGCATTATGGCCTTCGGTGAGGTATTGTGGCGTCACTTTTATAGACGGTGATTTATTTCTTATGCTCTCCGATAGTTTCCTCGTCGAGTAGGGAAAATGCCTTTCTCTTATAGTTAATTCTCCTTTCTCTATGTTCGCTGTTTATTTCATCCAGCCTTCGCTGGTGGGCAGCCTTGGTGTCAGCGCCTTTAATTGATTCCTCGAGGCTCTCGGCGGACCTAATCTTACTTGTTGCCACCCGGTTGGCATGTTGCTGTGCGTCGGTGTCCTTGGAGAAATATCTCGACATTGGGAAGGATCCAACGGATATAATGGCACCTACGATCATTAGTGCAATTCCTATCCCGGTTCCGAAGAATATCTCGACAGCTGCACCTAATGGCCAAAGGATAAGGAAAGTAGCCATGCCAATTAGCTGGAAACTGCTTTCGAGCTCCTTTCCTGTCAGTTCTCGTTAATATGAACGCGCGAGCCTGTACGCTCTGTCGTCATTTACCTCTTCGGCGAGATGATGAAGATCTAGATCGTTGAATCTTTCCTCTAGTGTCCTTAATTCTTCATCTTTCTTGATGGCTTCGGGAATGCGCCATACTGAAAATAGTGGTGGTGTCTTTCTGAATATACTCGGAAGTATTCCGATCGTTGCTGAAGCCATTGATATAAACGCCGATAGTGTGGTCATATTGTTGGTTCCTTTCCTGAGGGTAGTCTCGGGTTTAGTGGGTTGCTGATTTTGACGAGGGGGCGCGAGTGATCTGGATGTGAATCCTTCCTGTCGACTGCGTGGGTGGTTGTACTCTATGCTCTGCGGCTGACCTCTCCCATTGTCGCTTCGAACATATCTTCGACAATCGGCGCGGTCGGATTTGGCGATGTACGTAACGTGCCACCTGCCGCGACCAACGTCCCAAGAATTGGCACGTCCATAACCCACCGCCTGTCACGTCCGGTCCCCATCATTTGTGTCGCGGGCGCCCCGGCGTCCCACGTAGTTTCGCCGGTGGAGGGGGTGCGCGCCGCACCCCGGGAAGGACACCACACCACGATGAGCACACCCGTCGACCCGCCGCTGGCAGGGGTACGGATCCTCGACCTCGCCGAGGGCGACTTCCAGATGGTCGGACGCTACCTCGCCGACCTCGGCGCGGACGTCCTGCGCGTCGAACCGCCCGGCGGCTCGTCGGACCGGGCTGCCGGCGTGCTCTCCGACGGCGTCAGCCTCACCTTCGAGATCGCCAATGCCGGCAAACGCTTCACCACCGCCGACCCACTCGACGAGCTCCTCGCCGGCGCGGACATCGTCCTGCTCGACCGGCGTTCGGGGTTCGTCACCGGCGGTCGTCTCGACCCGTCGGAGCTCACCGACTCCCACCCGGGCACGGTCGTCACCCTGCTCAGCGACTTCGGCGCGCAGGGGTCAAGGAAGGACTGGGTGTCCACCCCGGGCGTGCAGTTCGCGTTGTCGACGATCCTCTCGCGCTCCGGTCTGCCGGACCGTGGGGAGCCGCTGCTGCCGCCGTCCTTCCTGGTCGCCGGCGCCGTCGCACCGCAGGCGGTGTGGCTCACGCTCGCCGCCCACCTGCGTGCGCGGCGTAGCGGTGTCGGTGAGCTCGTCGATTTCGCCACGCTGGACGCGCTGCTGCACATCTTCGACCCGCCGATGGGCATGCAGGGTTCCGGACGCACCGGCATCGACCCGTTCGACGTGCCGCACGGCCGCCCGGACGCCCGCGCAATCTACCCGATCTTCGCCACCGCCGACGGCATGGTGCGTGTCTGCGTGCTCTCCCCGCGGCAGTGGGAGTCGATGCGCGGGTGGCTCGGCGACCCGGAGGAGCTGCGTGCCCCGGAATTGCGCAGTCCGGCCGGGCGGGTGGCGGCGCAGGGGATGGTCTTCGCCCACTACCGTGCGCTGCTCGCCGGGTTGAGCACGCAGGAGGCCGTGCGGTTGGGGGAGTACCACCGGGTACCGGTCGCCTCGATCGACCGGTTGGCCGACGTCCTCGACGAGCCGGCGTTCCGCGCCAGCGGCAGCATCACCGGGCTCACCCTGCCGGACGGCCGGGTGGCCGCGGTGCCGTCGGGCGTCTACACCGTCGACGGGGTGCGCACCGGCATCACGGCCACCGAAGCCACGGAAGCCACGGAAAATACGGCGCCCGGGGCACCCGCCTGGCTGCACGACCGCCTCCCGGCGTCCGGCGCGCAGCAGTCCGGCGCGCAGCCCCTGGAGGGGGTGCGCGTGCTGGACCTCGGCGTGATCGTCATGGGTGCGGAGACCGGGCGCCTGCTCGCCGACCTCGGCGCCGACGTGATCAAGATCGAGTCCTCCGGCTTCCCCGACGGCTGCCGGCAGATGTCGCCGGGGGTGCGGATGACCAAGAGTTTCGCCTGGGGCCACCGCAACAAACGCAGCATCGGCCTGGACCTGGGCACCGCCGAGGGCAAGGACATCTTCCGCCGGCTCGTCGCCGGGTCGGACGTGGTGCTGTCCAACTTCAAGCCGGGCATCCTCGAACGCCTCGGCTTCGGCCACGACACGCTGCGGGCGATCAACCCGGGCATCGTCGTCTCGGAGTCCTCCGCCTACGGCACGCAGGGCCCCTGGTCGACGAAGATGGGCTACGGCCCGCTGGTGCGTGCGGCCGCCGGACTCACCGACCTGTGGTGCTACCCCGGCGACGCCGAGGGTTTCAGCGACACCGTCACCATCTACCCCGACCACGTCGTCGGACGCCTCAACGCCTCCGGCGTGCTGGCCCTGCTGCTGCGCCGGGCGCGAACGGGCCGCGGCGGCGTGGTCGCCACCGCCCAGGTCGACGCCATCTTCGCCGCCATGGCCGGTCGCCTGGCCGCCGAGTCCCTCGGCACCTGCACGCAGGACGCACCGCTGCAGGACGCCCCGTGCGGTCTGTTCCCCGCCGCCGGCGACGACCAGTGGGTCGTCGTCGACGGCCACGGCGACGATCGTTTCGCGGCCCTGGCGAACGCCGTCGGGCACCCGGACTGGGTCGGCGATGATCGTTTCGCCACGCTAAGCGGTCGCCTCACCCATACTGAGTTGTTGGAGGACGCGCTGCGCCGGTGGACGTCCTAGCGCACCGCGTCGACCGCGGCACGTCAGCTCCAGGACGCCGGCGTGCCCGCCGGGCACATGATGCGCTTCGCCGACATCGCACACGACCACGACTTCTCGGAGAGGGGACTGCTCACCACGATGGTCCAGCCCCAGTTCCCGGAACCGC
>JAKDKP010000618.1 GCA_030453285.1 Propionibacteriales bacterium | reverse complement strand
TCGTCCCTCCTCGGCGGCCTGGAATCGGTGGAGACCCCGGACGAGTCCACGGTCATCTTCAACCTCAAGCGTAAGAACGACCAGACCTGGCCGGGCGTCCTGGCCAGCGCCGCGGGACCGATCGTCGATGAAGACGTGTTCGAACCGGACAAGATCACCGAAAATCAGGCGATCGTCGACGGCAAGGCCTTCGCCGGCCCGTACACGATCGCCGGGTTCGACTTCAACAAGCTGATCACGTACAAGGCCTACGACGGCTACCAGGGCTACCTGGAGCCGGCGAAGACCGAAACCGTGCAGATGAAGTACTTCTCGGATGCCAACAACATGAAGCTCGACGTCCAAGAGGGCAAGATCGACGTGGCCTGGCGTTCGCTCTCGGCCACCGACATCGAAGACCTCGGCACCAAGGAGGACCTCAAGGTCCACAAGGGCCCCGGTGGCGAGATCCGCTACATCGTGTTCAACATGGACACGATGCCCTTCGGCGCGAAGACCGAGAACGCCGACGAGGAGAAGTCGTTGGCCGTGCGTCAGGCCATGGCGGACTCGGTCGATCGCCAGGCGATCGCCTCGCAGGTCTACAAGGACACCTTCACCCCTCTGTACTCGCACGTTCCGGAGGGGCTGCCCGGCGCCGACGATCCGCTCAAGTCGGAATACGGAGACGGGCAGGGCGGTCCCGATGTCGACAAGGCCAAGAAGGCCCTCAAGGACGCCGGAGTCGAAACCCCTGTCAAACTCAACCTGCAGTACAACCCAGACCACTACGGTCCCTCCTCGGGCGATGAGTACGCCCTGGTCAAGGATCAGCTGGACAAGACGGGGCTGTTCGATGTCAGCCTCCAGTCGACCGAATGGGTGCAGTACAACAAGGACCGCACCGCCGATGCCTACCCGATGTACCAGTTGGGCTGGTTCCCGGACTACTCGGACGCGGACAACTACCTGGTGCCCTTCTTCTACGACACGGATGAGACCCCGAGCTTCTTGGGCAACCACTACCGTGACAAGGAGATGAACAAGCAGCTCAACGCCCAGTCGTCCATCGACGACAAGGGCAAGCGTGCGGAAGCGCTGAAGAAGATCCAGGGGCAGCTTGCCGAAGAGCTGCCGACTCTGCCGCTGCTCCAGGGCAGTCAGATCGCGGTGTCCGGCAAGGACGTCAAGGGCGTCGATGACACCCTCGACCCCGCGTTCCAGTTCCGGTTGGCGCTGCTGAGCAAGTGAGCACTGCCGAACCAGTGACCCCTGTCGAACCAGTGAGGTCGCGAACCACACGCGTCGCCACCAGTGGGAGCGTGCGTACGGAAATGCCCCGACGAGCACCGAACTGATCGTCGACACGAGGTGCAGGTGAGCCCCGTCGGGCCCACCTGCACCTTGTGGTGCGTTCGCACCCCGGCGTCCCGACACCTGGGCACCCGGTCGCCCGGGCGGCGTCACGATCGACGCCCGATGAAATCACCGTCGACCGACGCCACAGCCGTCTATTGACGAAAGCCAAAAGGAACACATGTCTGCAGCCATCAGCGAACCAGAGGCAGAAGCCGCCGAGACTTCGGTCGCGGTGAAGAAGCCCTCTGGAGGTGGATTGGGGCGCTACGTCCTCGTCCGATTCCTCCTCATCATTCCCACCATCTTCATTCTCACCACACTCGTCTTCTTCCTCATGCGGATCACCGGTGACCCGATCACCGCATCCATGGGCGGACGCCTGACCGAGGCTCAGCTGGCCGAGCGCATTCAGGCCGCCGGCTACGATCGCCCACTTCTCGTCCAGTACTTCGAATACATGGGCAATCTGCTCAAGGGCGATTTCGGCACAGCGATCTCCGATGGACAGCCCGTGTCGAGCATTCTCCTCAACTACGGAGCCGCGACCGTCGAGCTCGTCTTCTACGCCCTCATCGTCGCATTGATCCTCGGCATCCCCCTGGGAATGCTCGCCGCCTACCACCGGGACAAGGCGCCGGATGCCGCACTGCGCATCCTCGCGATCCTCGGCTACGCCACCCCGGTGTTCTTCGCCGGCATGATCCTCAAACTGATCTTCGGCGTCTTCCTGCCGATCCTTCCCATTTCGGGCCGCGGCACCACCCAGACCGAATACATCATGTCCGGGGTGGTCTCGCCCACCCAGATCTATCTCATCG
>JAKDKP010000617.1 GCA_030453285.1 Propionibacteriales bacterium | reverse complement strand
CGGCCTCGCAAACGCCCTCGACACCACCCTGGCCGCTTTGATCGCCGAGCCCCCACCGATCGATCCCCCGAACATCGTTCGTTCGGGCGAGGGCAACCACGTGAAGGGGCAAGCCGTCGAGGCCTGGCTGCTGGAGACCATCACCGGACGAGGCGCCATCACCGAGATCTATGACTTCCGGCTCCACACCAGCACCTTGCAGCGTTCGGCGGCGCACCCGACTGGTACCCGTGAACACCTGCGCCTGCATGCTGGCCGGATGCGCATCGGGCCGGTCAGTCACGCCGCCGAGATCGCAGCCGGCGACTTCATCACCTTCGACGCGAGCACCGAGCACCTCTATCAACGCCTCGGACGAGCCGTGCCGCAAGGCCTGCTCGTGATCAGCCGAACCAGTTGAGGACGACCGGATGGCCTTGTTCTCGACGAGATCACCCTTCTCGCCCTTGAGAATGTCGAGAACGGCCGAAGTGTTCCGTCCCCGGTGAGAACGCGACCACAATGGGACGCACCACACACAGGAGATCACCATGACGAAGTATCTGATGCTCAAGCACTACCGCGGCGCACCCAAGGGCGTGAACGACGTCCCCATGGATCAGTGGGCGCCGGCGGAGGTCGACGCCCACATCCAGTACATGAACGACTTCGCCGATCGCCTCAAGGGGTCCGGCGAGTACGTCGACAGTCAGGCTCTGTCCCCGGACGGGATGTTCGTGCAGTACGGGGGCGAAGGCAAGCCGCCGGTCACCGACGGGCCGTTCGCCGAGACCAAGGACCTGATCGCCGGCTGGATGGTGATCGACGTCGAGAACGAGGCCCGCGCCATCGAGCTCGCCGGTGAGCTCTCGGCCGCCCCCGGCAAGGACGGCATGCCGATCCACGAGTGGCTCGAACTGCGCCCGTTCCTCGGCGACGTACCAACGGTCACGGAGTGATCCTCGGTGGATGAGGCTCTGCTGCGGACCCTCACTCCGGCCGTGATCGCCATCCTCGTCCGCCGCGGAGCAGACTTCTCGGCGGCCGAGGATGCGGTCCAGGACGCCCTGGTCGAGGCCATCCGGGCGTGGCCCGACCAGCAGCCGCACGACCCCAAGGGGTGGCTGATCACCGTGGCCTGGCGGCGATTCCTCGATGCGACCCGATCCGATGCTGCACGACGGCGCAGGGAGGAGCATCTTGGTCAGGAGCCCGCTCCCGCGCCGGTGCGGGACGTCGACGGCGCGCTGTGGTTGTTCTTCCTCTGCGCCCATCCGTCGCTCAGTCCGGGATCGGCGGTGGCACTGACGTTGCGAGCCGTTGGCGGCCTGACGACCCGACAGATTGCCGAGGCGTACCTCGTGCCGGAGGCGACGATGGCGCAACGCATCAGCCGCGCCAAACGCACCATCGCCGATCGTCGGCTTGATCAGCCCGGCGACGTCGCGACCGTGCTGCGGGTGCTGTACCTGGTGTTCAACGAGGGGTACTCCGGCGACATCGACCTGGCGGCCGAGGCGATTCGACTCACCCGACAGTTGGCCACGATGCTGGCTCACCCAGAGGTGCGTGGACTCCTGGCCCTGATGCTGCTGCACCACGCACGACGCCCGGCCCGTACGACGGCGCAGGGATCACTGGTGCCGCTCGCCGAGCAGGACCGTACGCGGTGGGACACAGCCATGATCAGTGAAGGCGTCACGACCCTGCAGGCCGCCCTGGCCGAGCATCGTCTCGGCGAATACCAGTCCCTGGCCGCCATCGCCGCTCTGCATGCCGATGCGCCCAGCACTTCAGAGACCGATTGGGTGCAGATCGTCGAGTGGTACGACGAGGTGCTGGGCTTCAACGACAGCCCCGTCGTACGGCTGAATCGGGCCGTCGCTGTTGGTGAGGCGGACGGACCATCGGCCGGGTTGGCCGCACTGGTCCAGCTCGACCCCGCACTTCCCCGCCATGCCGCGGTGGCTGCGCACCTGCACGAACGCATGGGTGATCATGATCAAGCTGCCGCGTTGTACGCCGAAGCCGCAGCGAAGGCCACCAACCTTGCCGAGCGCCATCACCTGTTGACCAGAGCAGCACGAGTCAGCCGATCGTCCGGCGGCGAGGATCGACCCCTGGGCAGCGCTCAGGGCCACAGACAGAACTCATTGCCGTCCGGGTCGGCCAGCACGATCCA
>JAKDKP010000616.1 GCA_030453285.1 Propionibacteriales bacterium | reverse complement strand
ACCCCGTCCACGCCGTCCCCAACCCCCCGTCGGGAGCAGGAGCCACGCTGGGACAAGCGGAACACGTTCAACGAGACCGCCAAGCGGTTGTACGAATCGGACTGGTTCGCCGGCCGCAGCCGTATCATGATCAACTTCGGCTGCACTCCAGCGCCCTACTACGACCCGAGCCCCCGATGCTCGGGGGGACAGGGATTCCATCACGGCATGGACGTCGCCCTGCCCTGCGGCACCGAACTGCGATCGGCCGTACGCGGCACGGTGACCAATCCGGCACGCGCGGGGACGCCGGGGCCTTCGTACGGGTCGAAGGCCTTTCGGATCAACGACTCGAAACGCGACGTCGACATCCTGATCGCCCATGCCAGCAAGGTGTTCGTGTCTCCCGGTGACAAGGTGGCACCCGGAGATCGGATCGCCCTGGCCGGTGCCGAGGGCGCCCCCGATGGGTGCCACCTCCACCTGGAGGTGCGGCCTGCCCGCGGGGGCGTGTCCAGCGCCATCGACCCGTCACCCATCCTTGACCTGGAGGTCGCCTCGTGAGCACTCCCAACATCGTGCTCTTCCACACCCACGACACGGGCCGCTGGATCCAGCCGTACGGTGCCCCCGTACGCAGCCCTCGGTTGCAGGAGTTCGCCGAGAGAGGTGTGTTGTTCCGCAACGCGCACTCGGCCGCACCGACCTGCTCACCCAGTCGCGCCGCGATGCTCACCGGGCAGTGGCCACATCGGACCGGCATGCTCGGGCTGGCCCATCTGGGCCACACCCTGACCCAGCCGGACCGACATCTGGCTGCGCTGCTGGGACGACACGGCTACACCACCGCACTGGTCGGCATGCAGCACGAGACCGACACCGAGGATCCGGACCGGGCTCGCACCCTCGGCTACGGCGAGGATCTCGGTGCCCGCGACAGCCATGCGGCTTCGGTACGCGAACCGGCGGTCGAGTTCCTGCGCCGCGACCATGATCAACCGTTCCTGCTCAACGTCGGCCTGGTCGAGACGCACCTGCTGTACGAGAACGAGTGGACCTTCTTCCACCCCGGCGCCGACGATCGCTGGACGGCTCCGCCGCCAGGGGTGCCGAGCACCCCCGAGACCCGTAGAGAAATGGCTTCATACCAGGCATCACTGCTCGTGGTGGACCAATTGCTCGGAGATCTGCTGGACACGCTGGACGAGACCGGTCTGGCCGACAACACGCTGGTGATCGTGACGACTGATCATGGTCTGCCCCTGCCGGGGATGAAGTGCCACCTGACGGCCGCCGGAACCGGCGTTATGTTGATCATGGCCGGCCCCGGCATCCCGGCCGGAAAGCCACGAGATGCGCTGGTCAGCCAGGTGGACCTCTTGCCGACGCTCTGCGAACTGATCGGAATCGATGCCCCGGAAGGGTCCGACGGCACCTCCTTCGTCCCGACCCTGGTCGACGGAACGCCCGTACGCAGCGAGACCTTCGCCGAGGTGAACGAACATGTCGAGCCCGAACCGCAACGGATGGTGCGCACCGAACGCTGGAGCTACGTGCGCCGGTTCACCGACGGGCAACAGCGGCTGGCCAACACCGACCAGTCGGCTGCCCGTTCGGTGTGGGAGGCCGCCGGCGGCGCCGAACGTGCCGTGCCCCCCGAGCTGTTGTTCGATCTGCTGACCGATCCCCTCGAACTGGTCGACGTGGCAACAGATCCAGCTCATCGGTCCCCCTTGAACGAGATGCGGGGAAGGCTCGATCAGTGGCTGGTCGACACCGATGATCCGCTGGCCCGTGCGTAGCGCGGCCACCGTCGCCGAGAGCGGGAGTTGATCATGACATCTCTTGCGCCGCGGAAACCCACGGAGTTGACGGCGAACCTGCTCGCCGACCTCACCTGGGCGGTCCCCGGTGGCGTACGTGCCCGGGCCACCGATCGCCTGGCCAGTGCCCACGACGCCTCGCACTATCTGCTCACCCCACAAGCCGTCGTGGTGCCGCCAGACGTAACGGCCCTGTCGGCCGCCCTGGCCGTGGCCCGTCGCCACCAGGTGTCGAGCACCTTCCGCTCCGGCGGCACCAGCCTGTCTGGTCAGGCGGTGTCGGACGGTCTGCTGATCGACACCCGCCGCCACTTCCGCGACATCAGCGTGCTGGCCGAGGGGCGACGCGTCCGCGTGCAGCC
>JAKDKP010000046.1 GCA_030453285.1 Propionibacteriales bacterium | reverse complement strand
CGCCGAGGTGGAGAATGACGACCGCGCGATCGCGTGCCCAGTTGAGCCCTGCTGAGCAACACCCTCGCCGACAGAGCCGAGTCCGGACACGGGCCGGGTTCACTTCGACAGGACCTCTTAGGTTAGGCTCACCTCGCACGGGCGGATCGTCGCCCGTCGGGAGGAAGCACAGTGAAGTTCAGTAAACTCGTCCTCGCCGCCTTGCTGGTTCTGGCGTTGGTTGGCTGCAGCGGGACCGCGCCCGACAAGGCCCGACCCGGTGGGGCCGCTGATGGTGGAGCGTTCCCGGTCACCATCGCCACCAAGTTCGGTGAGGTCGTGGTGGAACAGCAGCCGACCACGGTCGTTGCGCTCGGATGGGGGGACGCCGAGGTGGCTCTCGCCCTGGGCGTCCAACCGGTCGGTGCCTCGGACTGGCTCGCCTTCGGTGGCGAAGGAGTCGGGCCATGGGCGGCCGGACGGTACGACAAGCCACCGATGCTGATCGCCACCATGGAGCCCGACTTCGAAGCCATCGCCGCGCTGCAACCTGACCTGATCCTGGACACCAAGAGCTCCGGTGACCGGGCGCGGTATGACCGACTGTCCGAGCTGGCACCGACGATCGGCGTACCGGCTGGTGGGGACGCCTACCTGACCAGCACCCGGCAGCAGACGACCATGATCGCCCAGGCGCTCGGCCGGACCGCGCAAGGCGAGGCACTGCTGACGAAGTTGGACACCGCGTTCGCCGAAGCGGCGGCCGCGCATCCGCAGTGGAAGGGGCAGACGGTCAGCTCGGTCACCCGTACCAGCGAAACCTGGGGCGCCTACATCGAAGGCAGCGAGCGGGTCCAGTTCATGCAGAACCTCGGCTTCGTGCAGAATCCGGCGATCGCCGAACTGCCCACCGGTGGCAGCGGCTTCTCGGTGAGCCTGTCGCCCGAACAACTGCGCCGCATCGACGCCGACCTGATCGTCGCCTTCCCGATCTACATCGACACATCCCAGATCACCGCTGATCCCTTGTTCACTGCGGTTCCCGCCGTTGCTCAAGGCCGCGCCGTGGTGATTGACGGCGACCTGTCCCAGGCCTATTCCTTGGGCACCGTCGAATCGCAGCTCTACGCCCTGGACAAGATCATTCCCGAACTGGAGAAGGCCACCCGATGACCGAGTCGCAGGCCCGTACGACGCCAACGAAGCCGGAGGCAGCCGAAGTGCTGTTGGTACGCGTGGTGGCGACCACCCGCCTCAGTCCGGGATTCGTTCGGGTGACCGTCATCGGGCACGACGAGCTGCTGGGGCGCACCTTCGCGCCGATGGGGTACGACCAGTGGGTCCGGTTGTTCCTTCCTCGGGTGCGGTGTGAGGTGCCGGTCGTCCCGTACGGGGAAAACGAGGGGTGGTACCTGCGCTGGCAGGAGCTCGACCAGGAGGAGCGGGCCACCATCCGCAACTACACCGTGCGGGCGGCCCGTCGGGTGGCCGACGATTGGGAGATCGACATCGACTTCGTCGTGCACGCCTCGGCGTCGGGGCAGGTGGAGGGCGTCGCTGCCGGCTGGGCGATTGCCGCGCAACCCGGAGACGTGATCGGCCTGCTCGACCAGGGGACCCTCTTCGATCCCGCCGGAGTCGATCCCGAGGGGACCGTCGTGATGATCGGTGATGAGACCGGTATCCCTGCCGCAGAGGGGATTGCGGCCGCCCTGCCGGAGGGACAGCGCGCCCTGTTCCTGCTCGAGGTGTCGCACGCGGAGGACCGCCGCGAGCTGGTGACCCGGGCAGACCTCGACGTCCGGTGGGGGATCCGCACAGGCGTACCCAGTGGCACAGTGCTGACTGAATTGATCACCGGGGTCGAGTTGACCGAACGCGACTACGTCTACGTCGTCGGCGAGGCCGGCGCGGTGTTGCGGCTGCGTGCCCTGGCGCAGGAGGCCGGCGCAGGCAAGGAGAGGGTGGACTTCTGCGCGTACTGGCGTCCCGAACGTCGGGCGGGCTGACGCGTTGATCAGGTGACCGGCAGCTCGCGTGCCAGGAAGTCGGCGGTGCGCTGCCACGCTGCCGCACTGGCCGCCGGGTGGTGGAACAGCGGGTGCGGATTGTCGAACGCGTGCCCGGCGCCGTCGTACAACTCGAACTCGGTGCGGGGTCCGGCGACGGCAGTCCTGATCCGGGCAACAGCCTCGGCGTCGATGTAGGCGTCGGCGGTGCCGAAGTGGTGCAGGCTCGGCGCGGTGACCCGAGGTGCGAGGTCAAGCAATTGCGGCAGTGCGGAGCCGTACCAACTGACCAGCACGGCCGGATCGGCGACGGCGGCGACGTTGAAGGCCAGCCCGCCGCCCCAGCAGAAACCGGCGATCCCGACCGGTCCGCGGACCGTGTCCAGTCCGGCCAGCTGGTGCAGCGCCGCCACGCCGTCGTCGACCGCGGCGGCCCAATCTGTCTGTTCGGCCAGCCCCATCGCCACCTGCAGGAAGTCCTCGGCCGCTTCATCGATCGGTGGCGGATCGAGGCGCCAGTAGAACTCCGGGACGAGCACCACGTATCCGATCGCCGCCAGATCGGCGGCCCGCTGCCGCACGTACGTGCTGACGCCGAAGATCTCGTGCACCAGGACCAGCCCCGGGCCGATGTCGTCATCGGGGAGGTGCAGGTGGGCGGGCATCTCGCCGGCAGCCGTCGGGACGTTGATCATGGTCACCCGATCACGGTATCCCCTCGCCGGTGCCCGGTCGGGAGGTGTCACGGCCAGGACACACCCTACGACCGGAGTCCGCTGCCTCGTACGTCGCGTGCGGTACGCAAGGTGTCGTCGACAGGCTGACGCCGATCTGTGGCGACGAGGCGAGAGTGAGGACAGTCGAGAAGGAGGTCGCCATGTCTGCGATCAGTGATCAGGTTCCGGTCCGTTCTGCACTGGATCGCCCGGACAGTCCTGGTCGGTGCGGGAGCGCTGGCCGGCGACGTGACCACCAGATCGTTGGCCTATCAGGCGTTGGGAACCTTCGTGGTGGCGCCGATGCTGGTCATCGGATTCGTCACACTGATCACCGGGCTGCTGCTCGGTCTCGGCATCCGATGGGTCCCCGGGAGGCTGCACCGAATCAGAACTCGGATCAAGTCCCCGGAGGTGTATGGGCGGGCCCCGCGCCTCCCGGCCGATCGCTGGTCGGTCACGAGGTCGATGGGTCATCGATGGGTCGGGCACAAGGTCGATGGCCATCCCGACCGCGTGCTGGTGATCTTGGCGGTCGGAATGTCGTAGGTTGTGCGCGCTTGAAGGTCGGCGGATTCATGCAGCGTTCATTTCCACGCATGAACGTCGGGATCGCCGTCAGTCGATCAACTCCCTCCGGTAAGGATGAGTCTGCTGGGCCCCCAGTGATGGTAGGGGCCAGATGTGCTCACAGTTGTCTCGAGAAGGTCTTGGAATCGAATGTGAGTTCGATTAACATTGCCCTCATGAACGTTTCTCCACTCAATGGCGTGACTCCGGTCGGGGTTGCGTTGGACGAGTTGGAGTCCGCGCTCGACAAGGTGATCGGCCTGGTCGAGGCGCGAGGGCTCACCGAATTGGACCATGATCAGTTCGTCACCTTCGCGCGCCGCATCGAGCAGCACCGCAATCGGCTCTCCCGAGTTGATCATGGCATCGTGTCCGTTGCTGACGAGCGTGATCTTGGTACGCGGTTCTCGGTCCGCAACACCGCCGGGTTCCTGGCCGTCACGGCTCGCATCACCAAGCATCAGGCGCATCAACGAGTTCAGGCCGCCTGCGTCCTTGGCCGGCGGCAAGCCATGACTGGGGAGGATCTGCCGCCACTGCGCGAGATCTTGGCCGAGGCGCAGGCATTGGGCGACGTCGGCGCGCAGCAGGCAGAGATGATCAACGACACCCTCGCTTGTGTTGAGCGTGCCTCCTCCCTCGACGTCACCGAACTGGCGGCGCTCGAGACGGAGTTGGTGGCGCATGCGCGCAACTTCGGTCCGCGGGAGCTCAAGCATTGCCTGCAACGCGTCGAGGCACACCATGACCCCGACGGAGTCCTGCCCGATGAGGATCGCGTCCGCGAGCAGCGGTTCGTGCACCTGGTGTGTCGACGGGACGGTGCGTACGCGCTGGAGGGCCGCTTGACCCGCGATGTCGGCGCAGCTCTGGCAGCCGTGCTCACGCCGCTGGCCAAGCCGCGTCCGACCGAGGCGGCGGGCCCCGACCTGCGATCGGCCGGACAGCGGATGCACGACGCCGTCGAAGACATCACCGGCTTCCTGCTGCGATCCGGTGATCTGCCCAGGCGCGGGGGCCTGCCCTCCACGGTGGTGGTGACCATTGATCACGAGACCCTGTTGTCGCGCAGCGGTCTTGGCCATACCTCACTCGGCGCACCCCTTCCCGTACGCGAGGTGTTGTCGCTGTGCCAGGAGGCGGAGATCATCCCCGTGGTGCTCGACTCGGCCGGAGCGGTGCTCAGCGCAGGACGCACGTCACGGCTGGCGACCCCGCAGCTCACCCAGATGCTGTATGCGCGTGACGGTGGTTGCAGTTTCCCCGGGTGTGACGCACCGCCAGAGTTCTGCGAACGGCATCACGTCATCGCCTGGATCGATGGTGGCGAGACCAGGATCGACAACCTCACGCTGCTCTGCCGCTATCACCATCACACCTTTCTCGATGGTGGCTGGCGGGTCGAGATGCGCGACGGTCTGCCCCACTGGTTTGCACCGACCTGGTGTCCCGACGACGGCGTCCCGCTCCTGCATCATCGGATTCGGCACCGACGTGGACCGACCCGCTGCTGATCAGAGATACCGGCGAGCTGCCTCTCGGAGTTCGTCGGAGTACTGGTAGATGTCACTCAACGTGTCGAGGGAAACTCGGGTCTCCGCCTTGTTCTCGTCCAAGAGTCCGAGGTACTTCTGCCGTCTGTTGAAGTGCAGTCGGCAGACCGGCTTCCGGTTGTTGTCATCGATGAGAATGGCAAAGTAGCTCCGCTGATCTCGCTGAGTGATTCGCTGGACGGGGAGTTCGCGACACACGATCGCGCGCACGATGTGGTAGCCCTCCAGCTCTTCAACGGTGGTGTCCACCTCGGGATCGCCAACGGGCGCCTCGTCCTGGCCACCCGATGTGGCTTCCAGATCAGGGGACTCGTTCCCCTCCAGCGGGCTCAAGACGGCTCGCCGACCACCGAGAGCACTGCGGAGACGGTCGTTCACCTGATCGGAGATGTACTGGGCAAATGACTTCGCGACCAAGCCGGTGAACTGTTCGCGGACGCGTTGCGTGAGGGATCCCTCATAGACTCGACCGGCGAAGACGCGAACCAGGTCCTCCTCGGGGCTGGCGAAGAGTGTGCCGATGCATCGCTTGATCGCGCTGACGTACTTGAGCTCCTCGGCGCTGTTGATGATCGACTCCACGTCGAAGGCCGCCTTTGTCAGCCGATGCAGCGCGGGGATGAGGGCCTCGTCGATGTCGTCGAGATCGAGTTCGAGGAACGGGCGGTCGTCCATCTTGTTCGGTGCGTCGAGATCAGTGTAGAAGCGGTAGATCTGCCCGTTGGTGAGGCATGCGATGCGAGCGCTGGTCACATGGAAGTACCTGAAGAGTTGGGACGCGTTCTCGATCCGAAGCGGCTCGCCCACCTTCTTGCACTCGATGAGGATCTGAATCTGCCCATCGCGCATGATGGCGTAGTCGATCTTCTCACCTTTCTTGAGGCCGACGTCGGCGATGAATTCGGGGACGACGTCTGCGAGGCTGAAGACGTCGTAACCCAGCACGGTGCTGATGAACGGCATGATCAAGGAGGTCTTCGTCGCCTCCTCCGTGAGAATGTTGGGTCGGTCCTGGCGCACCTTGGCTGACATTGCGGCGAGCTTGTCGGTGAACTCCATCAGATCTCCTTTGATCTTGAAATCAACATCGGCAGCGTAGTGCCTTTTCGTCGGATGCGCTGGAGGTCGGCGCAGACGATGTCGGGGCTCAGCCTGATCCGGTGAGTGGGCAGCGAACGGGGGCTCGTACTGTGACGAGGGAGATGTCGAGGTCCGAGGAGGATCAGTGAGTCGCCACTTCGTCAGCAGCAACGCCGAGGCCATCGAGCTCGGGTTGTCCGGGTTCTGTGCGCTGAACGCCGACCTGGTCGCCCTGCACCCCAGCCCGCGCTTTGTCGTACGAGCGAAGCCAGCCACCGACAAGGTGGCCCTGGTCTCCGGCGGAGGTTCGGGGCACGAGCCGCTGCACATCGGCTTCATCGGTGCAGGGATGCTGGACGCGGCCGTGCCTGGCGAGGTGTTCGCCAGCCCGAGCGCCGAACAGGTGCGTGCCGCCACGATGGCCGCCGACAACGGGCGTGGGGTGTTGCACGTGGTCAAGAACTACACCGGCGACGTGATCAACTTCGCGCTGGCCGCCGATCAGTGTCGCGACGCGGGAGTCGAGGTCGCCACGGTGATCGTGGACGATGACGTCCCCGGCGCCGAGCGTGGCAGCAAGCCCGGGCGTCGAGGGACCGTGGCCACCGTGGTGGTGGAGAAGATCTGTGGTGCCGCCGCAGAGGCAGGTCTGGATCTGGCGCAGCTCAAGGAGCTCGGTGATCGGGTCGTCGACAACGCCCGCAGCGTCGGCGCCGCCATCGCAGCCGGCACGCACTTCGGCGCCGATGGTGCGGAGTTCGAGCTGGCCGAGGGCATGATCGAGTTCGGCGTCGGCATCCACGGTGAACGGGGCACCGACCGGGTCACTGATCAAGGCCTGGGGGCACTGATCGGTCGGCTTGCCGACACCCTCGCCGCCGACGTTGCCGACCTCACCGGCCCGCACCTGCTGATCGTGAACGGTCTGGGCGCGACCACCCCGCTCGAACTGCATGCCGCCTACGCCATCGCCGCCAAGGAACTCAGTCGTCGTGGTGCCACCATCACCAGGGCGCTGGTGGACGATCTGGTCACCTCGCTGGACATGCGTGGACTGTCGCTCACCGTGGTCCGACTCGACGACGAACTCATCCACTGGTGGGACGAGCCGGCGCGGACGCCTGCCTGGCGCACACCCCCGAGGTCCCCGGCGATCGAGCCGACGCCCTTGGCCTCGGCGGCTGCGGCCGCAGCCACCGAACACACGTCGATCGACCGTGACGTCGTCCTCGTCCTGTCGCGTTGGCTGCAGGCCTTCGCCTCGACCGTCGACAGTCAGGCCAAGGCGCTGGGTGATCTTGATCGACGTGTTGGGGACGGCGACTTCGGCGAAAATCTGCGTACGGCCATCAGTCGCTACCGCGACAGCAGTGCTGAGCAGGATCAAGATCAACAGGGCCAAGATCAACAGGACCAGGATCAACAGGGCCAAGATCAACAGGACCAGGATCAACAGGACCAGGATGAGGGTGGTGCCGCGAGCGCCGATACCGACCCGTTCGGCAGGCTCTCGGCGGCATTCGCCAGCGTGGGTGGCACCTCGGGTCCGATCCTGGCGCTCTGGGTGGGGACGATCGGTCGCCATCTCGGCCGTGGCCTGGAGTCGACGCACCTGGCCGAGGGCTTGCGGGAGGCCGCCGACCGGGTGCAGGAGCTGGGTGGTGCTGCTCCGGGCGACAAGACGATGGTGGACGCCATGGTGCCGGCCGCAGAGGCAGCCGCCGGGACGACGGAGGCCAGCTTCTCGGACACGCTCGATGCCGCCGCCCACGCCGCTCGTGAGGCCGCCGAGGAGACCGTCGATCTGGTGGCCAGTCGCGGGCGAGCCTCGTACGTGGGCGAGACGTCTCGCGGTGTCGGCGACCCCGGAGCCATCGCCATCGCCCTCTTCCTCGAGGCCGGTGCCGCCAGTCTGGCGTGAGCTTTCACGAGTCGTCGAAGACGTCCTCGATGCGGCAATCGAAGAGTCGGGCGATCCGGAAGGCCAGCGGCAGGCTCGGGTCGTACCGGCCTTTCTCCAGGGCGTTGACCGTCTGCCGCGACACGGCCAGGCGCTCGGCGAGTGCCCCTTGGCTCAGGCCCTTGGCGCCGCGCAACTCGGGCAGTCGGTTCTTCATCGGAACCGCCAGCCGGCGACGGCTCGGCCGATCAGCCAGCAGGCCGCGTACACAGGAAACACGAGTGTCCACGAGACGGCCGGCGCACCGACGGCCTGCATCAGCCCCCAGGTGAGCGTGATCAGACTGCCCCCGGCAAAGCCGATCTCCAGAGACTCGAGCAGCATTCTGCCCTGCAGCTCGTCGGCGTCACGCAGGTAGCGCCACACGGCGGCGACCACGATGACCAGTGCAGGCACCGGGAGCAGCATCGCGACGAATCGCCAGGGCGAGTCAGGGATCGCCTGGGCCATGAGGATTCCAGCGACCAGCAGCGTCGCGTACGCGACGAATCCGATCGCCAGTCGACGTCCGTACCGGCTTCCGGCACCTTGGTGGCGTCCGCTCGTTGTCATCGTGGTCCTCCCTCGTTGATCGCCCGCATCATGGCACTTCCCAACAATGTCGATCGGCTCAGGACAAGGACCACATCAACATCGGGATGCCGAGGCCGATCACGTCGAGCAGCCAGTGCCCGATGATCAGCGGCCACAGGCTGCGGAACCGCATGGCCATGATGCCGAAGGCGAGTCCGGCGATGAAGGTGCCGATCACCCGGGACAGCATGGCCTCGCCCGTGGTCATCGACAGTGCGGCGTGCTGAAGTCCAAAGGACACCGCCACCACGAGCATGGCTGGCCACCGGCCCCACCACTGCGCGAGGCCCTGCTGGCCGTACCCGCGATAGACCAGTTCTTCGGCGACGCCGATGGTGATCGGCATCAGCATCAGCGACCAGATTCCCAGCCACAGCGGGGGAGGAGTCGCCCCGCCGGTAAAGGGTGGCGCGCCGCCGTACGCGATCAGATTGCCGACGAACCCGCCGCCCTGCAGTGCGATCAGCGCGATCACCATCACCAGCAGCCCCCAGGCGATGTCCCTCGGGCGGAACCGGCCGACGAGGTCACCGAGTGTGCGGCCGGACCTGCGGAGCAGCCACCACACGACGGCAATGCTGATCAGATCGACAGGCACGATCCACACATTCGCGTACGCCAGGAGGTCGGCCGGCTGCTCCTCCGATGCCACAGTCAGAGCGGCGCCGCCGGCAATGAACAGCAGGAGGGTTCGCAGCAGCAGGACGGCAAGGATGATCAACAGTGTTGGCCGCGTCCTGGGTGTGGCGGCTGCCCGAGTGGAAAGTGTGCTTGACATAGTTCGACTGTAAAGGTGGCTTGTCCTGTGTGTCAAGGGACCTTGTCAATGCTTAGGGTGGAGACGTGATCAAGGACTCCACCCCCCGACTGCTCAACCACACTCTCGCCACCGCTCAGCACCACGACC
>JAKDKP010000045.1 GCA_030453285.1 Propionibacteriales bacterium | reverse complement strand
CCGCAGGTGCGACGGTGAGGCCAACACTGGCACACGGGGGGACGCCGGTGCGCGTACGGGTCCGGGGCCCGCTGACGCGGGCAACGGGCTTTGTCGACCTGATCGGTCCTGCGTCGAGGAAGAGTTGATCATGCCGGCCCGGTCGGCCAGCGTTGGCGCGATCAGGGGTGCGTGACATGAAGATCCGTCTCCCGAGGTGGTCAAGTCCTCGAAAGCTATTGTCGCGCTGGAGCGTGGTCAAGCGTCCTGCGACACGAAACCGTAACGATGGCCTCGCCGAGGCTTTGCCGGACCGGATGTCGACTCGGGGCAGCCGTCGAGCACCAAACCGGGGCAGCCGTCGAGCCCGCCACCGACGAGCTATCGTCGGGGCGACCCCAGGAGCAGCGCATGACCTTCACCACCCGACCGACCCTGCGCGGCACCTTCGGGATGGTGTCCAGCACGCACTGGTTGGCCACCGCGGCCGCCCAATCGGTCCTCGAGCGTGGTGGGAACGCCTTCGATGCCGCCGTCACGGCCGGGTTCGTCCTGCATGTGGTCGAACCGCATCTCAATGGTCCCGGCGGGGACGCCCCGATCCTGGCCAGCGTGCGTGGCGCGGCACCTCGGGTGCTCTGCGGGCAGGGGCCGGCGCCGGCGTGGCAACGTACCGCTCCCTGGGTCTCGATCTCGTCCCCGGCACCGGTCCGCTGGCCGCCTCGGTGCCGGGCGCGGTGGACGCCTGGCTGGTCCTGCTGCGTGATCTTGGCACCTGGCCGTTGGCTGATGTGCTGGCCCACGCGATCGAACTCGCCGAGGTTGGCCACGATCCGGTGCCCAGGATCGGCGCCACGGTCCAGGCCGTACGGGATCTGTTCACCGACCACTGGCCGACCTCGGCGGCGGTGTGGCTGCCGGGTGGAGAGCCTCCGCGACCGGGCGTCCTGTTCCGTCAGCCAGCACTGGGGGCCACGTGGCGGCGACTCGTCAACGAAGCCGAAGCGGCCGGAGGTGATCGGGAGTCCCAGATCGAGGCGGCGCGTCGGTGCTGGCGCGAGGGGTTCATCGCCGAGGCCATGCTGGTCACCTCCGACACCGTGACGATGGACTCCTCGGGCACCCCACACCGCGGCACGATGACCGGTGACGACCTTGCCGGTTTCGCGGCGACCTGGGAGGAACCGGTCCAGGCTGATTGGGGCGATTGGACCGTGCACAAGGCCGGTCCATGGTCCCAGGGTCCCGTGCTCCTGCAACAACTCACCCTGCTCGGTGACGTGTCGCCGGGATCCCTTGCTCCCAATGGATTTGATGCCCACGTGGTGCATCGGCTCCTGGAGCAGACCAAGCTCGCCTTCGCGGATCGGGACGCCTGGTACGGCGATGCCGGTGAGGTGCCGCTCGAGGCGCTGCTGTCGGAGTCGTACGCCGAACAGCGACGCGCCCTGATCGGCGAGCGGGCGTCGACCCAGTGGCGACCGGGCGCACCGGGCGGACGGAGTGCGGCACTGGCCGACCACGTACGACGGCTGTTGCTCGGCGAGGCCACGGCCTCGGCGGCGGCCGGTGTCGGCGAGCCGACGATCCAGACCGGCGCCGAGCACTCGACCGGTGACGACGGTTCGGTCGATGCCAACGGCGTCACCCGCGGCGACACCTGCCATGTCGATGTCGTCGACCGGTGGGGCAATCTGGTGTCGGCGACCCCGAGCGGTGGCTGGCTCCAATCGAATCCAGTGATCGGTGAGCTGGGATTCCCGCTGGGCAGCCGATTGCAGATGGCATGGCTGACCAAGGGGCTGCCCAACTCACTGACCCCTGGCCGACGACCACGGACAACGTTGACGCCGAGCATGGCTTCGCTGGGCGGTGCGGTCCGGCTCGCCTTCGGCACCCCCGGCGGTGACCAGCAGGACCAGTGGAGCACGCACTTCTTCCTGCGCGTCGCCGACGAGCACGCCCGTACCGGCCGGATGGATCTGCAGGGCGCGATCGATGCCACCAATTGGCACACCGACGCGGTGATCGGCTCGTTCTGGCCTCGGACGTACGAGCCGGGCTCGGTGCTGATCGAGGGCGGTGCCGACCCCAACCTGATCACGGGTCTGCGAGATCGAGGCCATCTCGTCACCGTCGGCGCACCATGGTCGGAGGGTCGCCTCTGCGCCGTGGCCACCGATCCCGAGACCGGAATCCTGTCTGCCGGCGCCAATCCGCGCGGGATGCAGGGGTACGCGTCCGGCCGCTGATCTCGTACGGCATCGACCGAGCAGTTGATCAAGATCGTACGAATGATCATGATCGTCCGAGCCCGTGCTGATCAGGAATGGCTGGTCGTCATCGACACGGCAACCTCGCCGCGGGCAACCGGCCGCGATGCAGGGTGGGTGGCGAGACGGCGGCGCATCCAGATGGCCAGCGCGATGAAGCCGGCCGTACCGATCGCCTGGAGTCCGATGCCGACCGCCCAGCCCGAGGCGGGTGAGACCGAGCCGCTGACGGCGAAGAAGGCTCCACCGATGACCGCAACGCCGACCGCCAGGGCGGCCTGCTGCGCGGTGGAGACCAGCCCGCCGGTGAGGCCGGCCGCCCGGTCCGGAACCCCTGCCATCACGGTCTGGACCAGCGGTCCGAACTGCCAGGCCTGGGCGATTCCCAGGAGCACCGTCGGCGGCTGCTGGGCCAGGATCCACACCTCGGCCGGGGCCAGGACACCCACCACGACGATGCCCGCCAAGGCCAGCAGTTGCAGCAGGCCACCCACCGCCATGGTCAAGTTTCCCAGCCGTTCCTGGACGCGCCCCAGCGCGAGGCTGCCCAGGAAGAAGGCGAGGCAGAATCCGCCAAGACCCAGGCCAGACTGCAGGACCTGCGAGCCCAGAGCCTGCTGGGTGTGCGCCGCCCACTCGTAGGTGAAGGCGCCGTAGCCGCCGAAGAAGAGTCCCGTCATCACCAGGCCGGCCGCCACCGTCGGGAGCCTCACCACCGACGGTGGCACCAACGGAGACCCGCCGCGCTGTTCCCAGCGGTGTTCGACCCGCCAGAACAGGGCGAGGCCGCCGATGGCGAGTACCAGCAGGGCCAGGGTCCACCACGGCCACGCAAGAGTCGGCCCCAACGACAGCGCGCCAACCAGGGCGACCAGTGCGGCGGTCAGCAGAGCGGTTCCGGTCAGGTCGTGCCGCTGCCGGTTCGCCGCCGCGGTCGGCGCGACGTGCCGGCTCAGCCACCAGGCGACGCCGGCGACCACCGCCGGACTCCACATCACCGGACGCCACGTGAGCCCACCGAGGTTGAGCTGACCCAGTGCGCCACCCAGGACAACCCCGGCACCGGAGCCGAGGCCGGCTGCCGCACTGAACCCGGCAATCGCGCGCGCTCTGGCCGCGCCGTGTCTGGTGGCCTGGATCGTCGACAGCAGTTGTGGTGCTGCCGCGGCCACGGCGATGCCCTGCACCATGCGCAGGACGATCAGTGCGGTGATCGAGTTCGCAGCGCCGACGGCCACGCTGGTCAGCACGATCCCGGCCAGGCCCCACCGCAACAGATGATGACGGCCGACGTTGTCGCCCAGACGACCGAACCAGATCTGCAGGGTGGCGAACGTGACCGCGTAGCCGCCCATCACCATCGCACCGGCGGCGGGTGAGCTGTGCAGTTCGGTCCGGATGTACGGCAGGGCAACGTTGGCGCTGCCAAAGAGGTACGTGGTGATGAAGGCGACGCTGATCACAGCCACCAGCCCTCGCCGGCCCCCGTCGGAGGTGTGCAGGTCGGTGGTGGCGGCTTCCAGGTCCATGGCACCAGCCTGTGGGATCTGCATCGGGGTATCCAGTCGGCGTTCATCCAGGTATTGGCACCAACTGGCTCGGCGATCGATGTGAGGTCAGACTGGAGCCATGAGTGAGATCAGGACTGCCGAACTCGCCTCCTTCCTGCGCGGGCGTCGCGAGGCCATCACTCCTGGGGAGGTTGGACTGCCCACCGCCGGTCGGCGCCGGACGCCAGGACTCCGGCGCGAAGAGGTGGCCCAGCTCGCGACGGTGGGGACCACCTGGTACACGTGGCTGGAGCAGGGCCGCGCCGCCAATCCCAGCGTCCAGGTCCTGCGATCCATCGCTCGAGCCCTGAACCTCAATCCCGAGGAGGAGAGGCATCTGCTCAAGCTGGGCGGGCACGCCCGTTCACTGGCCACGCCCAGCCAGTGTGAGGAGGTCAGTGTGGAACGGAGGCGGGTGTTGGATGCCTTGCTGCCCAATCCGGCATCGATCATGAACTCCTTGTGGCTCGTGCTCGCCTGCAACGACACTTTCCGCTTCATGATCAACGACCTGGAACGATACGCACCCGAGGAGCGGAGTTGCCTCTGGCTGGACTTCACCGATCCCGAGTGGGGCAAGGCCTACGTCGATGGGGACGAGGAACAGGCGGCGATCGTGGCCCGGATGCGGTCACACTTTGCCGATGCACCCGACGATGACGTGTGGCAGGACCTCATCCATCGGTTGTCCGAGCGGTCTGCTCGGTTCCGCGAACTCTGGAAGCGGGGCACCGTCGGCCGGATCGACGGGTGGACCAAACGAGTGATGAACCCGTACGTCGGTCTGCTGGCTCTTGAGGTGCAGGTGTTCAGCCTCCCGTACCGCCCTGACCTGCGCATGGTCACCTACCTGCCGGGCGACGATCGCACCGCCGGCCGACTGGTCAGGCTGCACGCCATGGTCGATGAGCTCAAGGCTGGGACCCGTCTGGCAAGTTGATCATGGTGCTGGGTTCGTACGGCAGCGGTCCCGCATCGGTGCCCGTGGCAGTTGAGGGGGCGTCGAATCGTGGACACGCATGGGCAACGTTGAACCCCAGTGTCGACATGTGGCTCCGGACTTGGTTTGATCGACCAATGGCATCGGGGCGCGCAGGAGTGGCTGTGGTCCTTCTTGGCGCCCTGGGGATGATCACCCTGTTGGCGGCTGGCGCGCGGACCCGGCCTGTCCCGCCGGTCACCAGGGTGCCGGTGCCGAGCAGCACCGACCTGGGGCACCGCACCCCACCTCAACCGAGCCCCGAGATGTCTGGGACGGCATTCGAGCCGCCGATCACGCCGGGTCGGCCGAGCCCGATGACGGCCATGATCGAGAACATCCTCCAGACGGTGTTGATCATCACTGCCGTGTTGGCCGTGCTGGTGATCATCGTGCTGGTGGTTCGCGCGGTGTCTGCCCGACAGGCGCCCCCGGGGATCGAGGATCTGGGCGAGGACGCGGTCGACCTGGCCCACGTCGGCCGCCACCTGGCCGCCAGTCGTGGCGAGATGGCGATCTCCGGTGACATCCGCGCCGCCATCGTTGCCTGGTGGGAGGGTCTGGAACAGGTGGTGGGCGAGGCCGGCCGGACCAGTCGTGCCCCGTACGAGACGGCCAGCGAATTCGTCACTCGGGTCCTGGCCACTGGTGATCTGTCTCCGAGCTGGACCATCGAACTGGCCGACCTGTACGAACGGGCGCTGTTCTCGGCCGAGGACCTCACCGAAGCTGATCGGGAACGTGCCCTGCGCGCCCTGAACGCCCTCACTGATGAGATCGACCGGGCCGCCACCGGATCGGGTCCGTCAGCCTCAGCCGCAGCGCCGATCGACGGTCGGGCTGACCGATGAAGAATCGCAGTGCCGGCATCGGCTGGTGCGGGCTCGGCGTCCGGGTTGCCGCCGCAGGTGGCATCTCCTTGGTGCTGTGTCTGTTGGCGATGCTGATCGGCTTCGAACTGGACGTTCCGCTGTTCGTCCTGCTTGCAGTGCTCATCGCGGTCACGGTGTGGTTCGTCTTCACGATCGCCGACCCCGCCGACGAACCGCACCTGGCGCGGCTGAGGATGGACGCCGCCGACGCCAGCGGGCGCCTGACGGATCGACGCGTGCTCAAGCTCGAGGAGCAGTTGTACGGCGCCGATCCGAAACGTCGCATGAGTGTGGCTGAGGTCCAGCGTGTGCTGGCTGAGCTCGTTCGTCAGCGCCTCGGTCGTCACCAGCGCACTCTCACCGATGAGCTTGCGCGGCCGACGGTGCTCTCGCCCGGGCTGGCCCGGGTCATCGCGGCCAACCCTGCCGTACCGCTCAGCCGGACGAATCTGCGTTCGTTGATCAAGGAGATTGCTGCACTATGACCGAGACCAGACAGGCCGCAGCCCATGCCGCGGCCACCAGTTCCGACGCGTTGCCGGCCGAGGAGGCGACTCGCGCGTGCACGGCGGTGCTCGACCAGGTGGAACGCGCCGTGGTGGGGAAACGGACCGAACTGGAACGCGTGCTGACTGCCGTCGTTGCCGGCGGGCACGTGCTGATCGAGGACTTCCCGGGCCTGGGGAAGACGTTGGCGGCACGCAGCTTCGCCCAGGCACTCGGCTTGGACTTCAAACGGGCCCAGTTCACACCCGATCTCCTGCCGGCCGACCTGACCGGCAGCTATGTGTACGCCCAGGGTGAGAACAGGTTCGACTTCCGGGCCGGACCGATCTTTGCCGGACTGCTGCTGGCCGATGAGATCAACCGCACGCCGCCCAAGACCCAGTCCGCCCTGCTGGAGGCCATGCAGGAGCGACAAGTGACCGTTGAAGGCAACACCTTCGAGTTGCCACGTCCCTTCCATGTGCTGGCGACGGCGAACCCGATCGAGACCGAGGGCACCTATCCGCTGCCCGAGGCGCAGCTCGACAGGTTCCTGCTGCGCCTCTCGTTCGGCTATCCCCAGCCGGAACAGGAGTGGGACGTGCTGTCTCGCCGGATCGCTCGGCGGACCGAGGACCAGCAGGTGGAACCCGTGCTGGACTCCGCCACCTTGATCAAGGTCCAGCAGGCCGCCGAGGACGTCTTCTTCCATCCCGAGATCGGCCGCTACGCCGTCGCCATCACCACCGCCACCCGACACGAGTCGCGACTCCTCGTCGGCGCGTCCCCGCGCGGCTCCTTGGCCTTGATGACGTGCGCCCGGGCGTACGCGTTGATCAAGGGCCGCACGTTCGTCACCCCGCAGGATGTGAAGGATCTTGCTGTCGGCGCCCTGGCCCACCGTGTCACCGTTCGCCCCGAACTGTGGATGAGCAATGTGTCGGGCGCCTCCGTGGTGGCGAGCCTGCTGGAGGATGTGCCGGTCCCGGCGGCGTATCGACCCGAGGACTGATCATGGTCCTCAAGCCGTCGGTGACCTTGATCAGGTCGGCCATCCTGGTTGCCCTGATCGGTGCCGCCGCGGTGCTCCTGCATCGGCCAGAATTGCTGGTGCTAGCCGCACCCTTCGCCGGATGGTGTGCCCTGGCCCTGGCCCGGCGGCCGGAACGGTTCGTGGGGGAGGGGGACGAACCGACCCAGCAGTTGAGTGGCCGACGCCTCCAGGCCGAGCAGCAGTCCGCGCTGACCGTCACCGCGCCCGCGCCGATGTTGATCACCTCGATCCACCTTCCGCGCCCGAAGCGCACCGAACTGTCCCCGACCCTGGGGGCTGCCGTCGGGCTAGGTTCGGCGACGGTCCGACTCAAGCCGTACCGCTGGGGACGCCACGTCTTTGCCGTTGATGCGGTGACGATGACCGACGCCTGGGGTCTGTGGACCGCCAACTGGAGTGCCCCGACCGTACAGATCACCGTTGCGCCGCAGGTCCAGCCACTGGGGGGCGATGAGGCGATCCCGCATCCGATCGGCATGGTGGGCCAACATCAGAGTCGTACCCGCGGCGAGGGCAGCACCTTGGCCGAGATTCGACCGTTCATCGCCGGCGACCGGCTCAAACGCGTCAACTGGCGGGTCACATCTCGGGTGGGCAGCCTGCACACCAACGCCACCCTGGCCGAGAAGGACACCGAGGTGATGATCATCACCGACACGCTGGCCGATCTCGCCGTTCCGGTCGATGGCCGGGACGATGTGCACGCCGGTGTCGCCTCGAGCCTCGACCTGACCGTGGCCGCAGCGCTGGCGGTGTCGGACCACTATCTGTCACTGGGTGATCGGGTCGGCATCTTCGACATCGGGTACGTGATCGGTCACGTCCGCCCGGGATCGGGTGGCCGCCAGCGGACCATGATCACCGAGCGCCTCGCCAATGCCGCCCCCGATCGGCAGAACCGCAGCGCCTTCCGTCGGATCGGCCGGATCCGTCCCGGGTCACTGGTGATCTTCTGCTCCCCGCTGCTCGAACGTGACGCGATCAGCGAACTCCTGCAATTGCATCACCGTGGGGCGACCGTCCTGGTCGTTGACACCCTGCCGGCCGAGCTGGGTGACCTCTCCGGGAGGCCGAGTGGGCCGCGCTACTGGGCTGAGGCCTGGGCCCTGCGTCGCCTGGAGCGGGACGACGAGATCGACCGGTTGGCCGAGCTGGGCATCCCGGTCGTGCCGTGGCACGGCAGTGGCAGTCTCTCCGACGTCATCACCTCGCTCGCCGGGCGTCCCGCCACCTTGTCCGGGGGGCGATGAGGGTGCGCGATCTCATCGATCTGCTGGCCGATGTCGGTGAACGTGTCCGCCATCTCACCGGCAGGCATTGGCTGCTGCTGCTGATGATCACCGTCGGTGGCGTCATCACCCTCGCCTCGCTGATCGTGGTGGACGGGTTCTCGCCGGTGCTCGGGCTCGTTGCCGTTGTCAGTCTGGCGCTCACCCTGCTGATGCCGCGCGGACACGTACCAACGGTCTTCATGATCAGCTGTGTGCTGTGGGCCGTCGTCGCCACCACGGCTGCCGATCTTGGCTGGCTGGTGGGAGTGGCGCTCGGGTTGCTGATGGTCGGCTGGGGCTGCTTCCTTGCTTCGTTGGGGCCGTCGTACGCGACAGTGGATCGTGCCGTGTGGCGACCCGTCGTGCTGCCGCTGGTGGGCGCAGTGGTGTTGCTGGTGTTGGTCACCGCCGTGGTGGCTGTGGTCCTCCAAGTCGCGCTCCCGCCGATGTCGGCCGGGCTGGTCGTCCTGCTGCTCGTGCTGGCTGCCGCACTGGCCGCGGTGTTGTGGCCAGACACCCGTGCCCGGCGACTGTAAGGACTGCTGACTTCGCAACGATCAGGAGACACCAGGGTCCGCCTGTGTTGTTAGACCGCCCACGCGCGGCCCGCACGGACCAGATTCACGTAGTCAAGGACTTAGCAACCCAATCTACCCTCTTGTCACGCCCCAGCGTGCTTGGTAACCTTCCCTTAAGTGTGATCAATCCGAATTGGACTTGAGTCTAGAAGGAGTTTGCAATGAAGCTCACAAAGAGTCACAAGAAGCCAGCCCCTCGACACGGTAGCGGGTATAGGCATTGTGGGCGACACTGTAGCAATCCTGGCTGACTGGGAGTAGAGAGGTCGACTAAAGAATCCTTGAGTCGACCACTCGTATAGGCGTGGAGGGTTCCATTTTGACCAAGCTTGTCGTAGATCCCATTAAGGGCTCCTTCGGATTGTCAGAATCGATTGTAAGAACATTTTTGAACGCCGACCAGATCAAGGAACTACG